>JBJMHD010000048.1:0-22198 GCA_045807565.1 Acidimicrobiales bacterium
GGCAGTGAACACTGCCGACTCGAAGCCGACGGAGAGACCGGAGAGGATCACCGTGGCAGCACCGGTCAGGGAGGTCAGCCCGACGTCCCTGACCGGACGGTGGTCTGTGCCGGTGTAGTAGCCGGTCAGCGACAGGATCACCGCAGCCAGGACGATGCCGATCAGCACCGCGACCGTGGCGATGACCCGCGGGTCGCCGGAGTACGACGGACCGTCAGTCAGCTCACCGAAAGAGCTCGGCAGGTACACGAACGCGGCGATCGTGCAGAGCACCGCCGAGATCGCTGCCGAGATGTAGAACGACCGGTTGATCGTCGTGAGCCCGTTCTCACCCGGACGCGGCCTGGTGATGAACACGCCGACGATCGCGGTGAGCGCGCCGATCGCAGGGACGATCAGCGGGTAAACCAGGCCCTCGGCTCCGAACGCCGCCTTGCCGAGGATCAGCGCAGCCACAAGTGTGACGGCGTAGGACTCGAACAGGTCGGCGGCCATGCCGGCACAGTCGCCGACGTTGTCGCCGACGTTGTCGGCGATGGTTGCCGCGTTGCGTGGGTCGTCCTCAGGGATGTTCTGCTCCACCTTGCCCACGAGGTCGGCGCCGACGTCGGCCGCCTTGGTGAAGATGCCGCCGCCGACGCGGAGGAACAGGGCGAGGAGCGAGCCGCCGAAGCCGAACCCGACGAGGATGGCCGAGCTGGTGTTCTGGAACAGGGCGATGATCACGGTGGCGCCCAGCAGGCCGAGGCCCACGGTGAACATCCCGGCGACGCCGCCGGTGCGGAAGGCCACCCGCAGGGCGTCCGGCAGCGAGTTGCGCTTGGCGGCGGCCGCGGTGCGGACGTTGCCGCGGGTGGCGAGCGTCATGCCGATGAAGCCGGCCAGGCCGGACATGATCCCGCCCAGCACGAACGCGACCGTGCGCGCCGTGCCCGATGCCGCGAAGCTCATCGCGACCTCGCCGTTCGCCTTCTTGATCTCCGTCGAGGTGATGAAGACGATGGCCGCCAGCGGGACGACGATCACGGCGATCGTCTTGAACTGCCGGTTGAGGTAGGCGGACGCGCCTTCCTGGATCGCCTTGGCGATCTCGATCATCTTCGGCGTGCCCTGGTCTTGGGCGAGGACGTCCTTCATCAGGACGAAGCCGACACCGAGGGCGAGGATCGCGGAGATCCCCGCCAACGCGAGGATCGCCCACTCACCGCCCTTCAGTACGAACTCCTGGTAGCCGCCCTCGGCGGCCAGGATCAGGCTGTTCATGCATGCTTCCTCTGGGTCGAGCCACGCTCAGCGGGTCGGGCGCGGCGGTTGACGTAGATCTGGCGGGCGACCTTCTCGCCCAGCGTGCGGTCCTGCCCGTCGACGGTGACCACGAGGGGGCCGTCGAAGGGGTGCTTCTCCACCACCACGACCTCGACGCCGGGCACGAGGCCGAGGGTGCCGAGGAAGGTGACGAGATCCGGGTCGGTCGAGCCCGAGAGGGCGACCTCCGCCACCTCGCCCGGCTCCAGCGCGTAGAGGTCGGGGGTGGCAGGCAGCTCGGCGTCGTCGATCATCGGGATCGGGAAGCCGTGCGGACACGTCGTGGGTCGGTGCAGCGCGACGTAGAGGCGCTCGAGCACCTCGTCGGGCAGCTCGTGCTCGAACCCGATGGCGAGCTTGTCGGCCTCGTTCCAGGCGTAGCCGAGCATGTCGGCGAGGAACCGCTCGACGATGCGGTGTCGACGGATGGCGGTCACCGCGGTCTGCTGACCGAGCGACGTGAACGTGACGCCCTGGTAGGGCCGGTGGTCGACGAACCCGCGGTCGGCGAGCCGCTTCACGGTGGTGGTGACGGTGCCGGGGGAGAGGCTGAGCACGTCGGCCAGCGCGCCGGTGTGAGCTTCCGAGCCATCCCGCGTGAGGCGGTAGATGGCCTTGAGGGCCTCTCGCTCCGACTTGGTGAGGGTGTCGTCCACGGTGAGTCTTTGAGCCGCCGAAATCCTGGCTTTGGCGCGCAGTGGCGCAGGGCTCGCCCATGTCAGCACGTCGGCACGCGCCCCGCAAAATGGGAGTTCCACGGCGGGGCGTGCGATGCTCGCCTGACGGAGCGTCAGATGGAGGAGGGGTGATGGCGACCACCGCCGTGCCGGCCGTCGAGGGGTGGTTCACCACGGGGGACGAGCCGCGGCTCGTCGGCACCCGGTGCACGAGCTGCGGCACCGTCTTCTTCCCCGCGGCCACCGGGTTCTGCCGGAACCCGGCGTGCCGCGGTCGTGAGCTGGTGCCGGCCGAGCTGTCCCGCACGGGGACGGTGTGGAGCTACACGGACGCGCAGTACCAGCCGCCGCCGCCGTACCTCCCCCGGGGCGAAGGCCACGAGCCCTTCGCCATCGCGGCGGTCGAGCTGGCCGAGGAGCAGATCGTGATCCTCGGCCAGGTCGCCGACGGCTTCGGGGTCGACGACCTCTCGGTCGGCGCTCCGGTGGAGCTGGTGGTCGAACCGCTCTACGACGTCGACGGCGTCGACCACCTCATCTACCGCTGGAAGCCGGTGGTCTCGTGACCCCCCCTGACAGCGTCGCCGTCCTCGGCGTCGGCATGCACGAGTGGGGGAAGTGGGGCCGGCCGTTCCACGAGTACGGGATCGACGCCGCCCTCGCGGCCCTCGACGATGCGGGGATCGGGTGGGAGGACGTGCAGTTCGTCGCCGGGGGCGAGACCGTCCGCAACGGGTACCCGGGCTACGTGGCCGCCGCCACCATCACCCAGGCGCTCGGCTGGAACGGTGCCCGAGTCGCCACCTGCTACGCGGCGTGCGCGTCGGGCGTCACCGCCCTCGACGCCGCCCGAGCCCGGATCCTCGCCGGGCTCTGCGACGTCGCCCTCGTCGTGGGCGCCGACACCACGCCGAAGGGCTTCCTCGCCCCGGTGGCCGGCGAGCGCTGGGACGATCCCGACTGGCTGCGGTTCCGCCTGCTCGGCGCCACCAACCCCACCTACTTCGCGCTGTACGCGCGCCGGCGCATGGACCTCTACGGCGCCACCGAGTCCGACTTCGCCAAGGTGAAGGTGAAGAACGCACGCCACGGGCTCCACAACCCCAACGCGCGCTACCGCAAGGAGGTCACCGAGGAGGAGGTGCTGGCCTCTCCGATGGTGGCCGACCCGTTGCGCCTCCTCGAGATCTGCGCCACCTCGGATGGCGCGGCGGCCGTGGTCCTCACGTCGATGGACTACGCGCGCCAGCACGCGTCGCACCCCGTGCGCATCCGCGCCGTGTCGACGGTGACGCCGCGCTTCCCGAACACCGTCATCGAGATGCCCAACTTCGCCACCGACTCCGCGGCGGCGCTGGCGTCGCCGGAGCTGACGTTCCGGGACTCGATCGC
Source organism: Acidimicrobiales bacterium (assembly GCA_045807565.1). Taxonomy (GTDB): domain Bacteria; phylum Actinomycetota; class Acidimicrobiia; order Acidimicrobiales; family VFJN01; genus VFJN01. Next base: position 3,375 of record JBJMHD010000048.1, read on the forward strand.
GGCGGCGGCCTACGAGGAGGCGGGCATCGGCCCGGACGAGCTGAGCCTGGCCGAGGTCTACGACCTGTCCACCGCCCTCGAGCTCGACTGGTACGAGAACATCGGGCTGTGCAAGCCGGGCGAGGCCGAGAAGCTGCTCAACGACGGCGACACCACCATCGGCGGTCGGGTGCCGGTCAACCCGAGCGGTGGCCTCGCCTGCTTCGGCGAAGCCGTCCCCGCGCAGGCGCTGGCCCAGATCTGCGAGGTCACCTGGCAGCTCCGGGGGCAAGCCGACGGCCGTCAGGTGGAAGGTGCGACGGCCGGGCTCACCGTGAACCAGGGGCTCTTCGGCCACGGCAGCGCGGTGTTGCTGACCTCCTGACGACGTCTGTGCGGCGAAATCGTCGCCATCCGATGTCTTCTCCGCACAGACGTTGCAGACTTGCGCCATGCCGGTGCAGCTGAACCACACGATCGCCCTCGCCACCGACCCTGCGGCCTCCGCGGCGCAGCTGGCCGACATCCTCGGGCTGGCCGAACCCCGTCGCTACGGACCCTTCCACGAGGTCCAGCTCGACAACGACATGACGATCGACTTCATGGACGCCGGTGGACAGCCGATCCTCGGGGTCCACTACGCGTTCCTCGTCACGGAGGACGAGTTCGACCAGATCTTCGGTCGGATCAAGGCGCGCGGCCTCGACTGGTGGGCCGACCCCTTCAAGCACGAGAAGGGCGAGATCAACACGAACGACGGCGGCCGTGGGCTCTACTGGGAGCACCCCGACGGGTACTGGCTCGAGATCCTCACCGTCCCCTACGGGGGCTGGCCGGGCTGAGCAGCCGGTGGAGCAGGCCGCCGAGCCGTCGCGGTTCTTCGATCCCGCCACCGGCGGGACGATGGTCTTGCAGCTCGAGCCCGACGGCGCGCGCTTCCGGATCCTCCGGCAGCTCGGCTACCACGACCCCGGGTACGAGGAGCCCTTCATCGTCCCGAAGGACGTCGCGACGTTCCGCACCGACCTGGCATCGATCCCGTGGTTCTTCGCGTGGCTCGTCCCTGGCCTCGGCACCCACCTGCCCGCGGTGCTCCTGCACGACGGGTTGGTGGTGCGGCCCGGCGAGGGCAAGACCCACATCGGTCCCGACGTCGACCGCGAGGAGGCCGATCGCATCCTGCGCGATGCGATGGCCAGCCTCGGTACGCCGATCGTGCGCCGGTGGCTCATGTGGACGGCCACGGTCCTCGCGACGGCGTTCTCCACGCTGCGCCCGCGCTGGCGATGGAGGTCGCTCGTCGTCGCCACGCTGCTGGCCGTCGCGGTGCTCGGCATCGTGGCCACGCTCGACCTGCTCGACGTGGCCGACCTGCTGCCGTGGATGGGCGATCGACCCTGGTGGGCGGAGCTCGCGCTCGGCGCGCTCATGGCGATCGTGGTGCCGCTCCTCGTGTCCGTGCTCTGGGGCCGGCTCTGGCGGGCGGGTGCCATCGCCGGCGTCGCCCTCGCCCTGCTGCTCCACGTCACGGCCGCGGTCGCCGCCGTGTACCTCGTGTACTGGTTGCTGGAGCGGGCGCTGTCCGCCCGCGAGGGCGCGTCCCCCAGCCCTCGCAAGAACCTCGACGAGGCCGACACGTCCGAGGGCCGCTACCTCCCCGCGGAGTGACGGGTCAGGCGATCCACCGACTGAGGGACTCGATGACGCACGCCGGCTTCTCCTGCCCCTCCACCTCGATCGTGATCACGATCGTCGTCTGGACACCGCCGGCGATCTCCTCGACGGCGGTGATCTCGGCGCCGCCTCGCACGCGAGCGCCGACGGGCACCGGGCTCGGGAAGCGGACCCGTCCGGTGCCGTAGTTCACGCCGGCCGACGCCGCGGGCACCTCGATGAGCTGCGGCAGGAAGAGGTTCGACAACGAGAGCGTGAGGTAGCCGTGGGCGATGGGACCACCGAACGGGCTCTCCGCCTCGGCGCGGTCAACGTCGACGTGGATCCACTGGTGGTCGCCGGTGGCGTCGGCGAACCGGTCCACGCGCTCCTGGGTGATCTCCATCCAGTCGGTCCGCCCGAGGTGGCGGCCGGCCGCCCCGCGCAGCTCGTCGAGCGTGGCGAAGCTGATCACGCGCGCTGCGAGGACACGGACACCACCTCGCCGGTCATGTACGTGGAGTAGTCGCTGGCGAGGAACGCGATCACCGTGGCCACCTCCCACGGCTCCGCCGCCCGGCCGAACGCCTCACGCCCGGTGAGCTCCTCGAGCAGCTCGTCGGTGGTGACCTTCGACAGGAAGGCGTGCATCGCCAGCGACGGCGCGACGGCGTTGATGCGCACGCCGTGCGGCGCCGCCTCGATCGCCGCGCACCGCGTCAGCGCCATCACCCCTGCCTTCGCGGCGGCGTAGTGGGACTGCCCGGCCTGTGCCCGCCAACCCATCACCGACGCGTTGTTCACGATCACGCCCCCACCTGCCCCGTACATGTGGCGCAGCGCGGCGCGCATGCAGCGCATCGTGCCGGTGAGGCTGATGTCGAGCACGCGGTCCCACTGGTCGTCGGTCATGTCGACGAGCTCCGCGGTGCCGCCGAGCCCGGCGTTGTTGATGAGCACATCGAGCCGGCCGTGCTCGCGGAGCGTGCCGTCGATCATCGCTTGCACCTGCGACTCGTCGGTGACGTCGCACGGGATGGCGACCGTCCCCAGGGCCTCGGCGGCCTCCTGCAGGCGCCGCTCGTGGGCGTCGCTGATCACCACCGTGGCCCCCTCGTCCAGGCACCTCCGGGCGGTGGCGTTGCCGATGCCCGTCCCGGCGGCGGCCGTCACCAGCACGACCTTGCCCTGCAGCAGGTCCCGTCCCGGCGGGGGTGTGGGCGCCGTCATGGCGGCCGACGCTACCGGTGGGCCTGATGGCCCGTCAGATGCGGTCGGGCTGGAAGCGGAAGAGGCGGAGGCTGTTGGTGACGACGAACACCGAGGACCCGGCCATCGCCGCGCCGGCGATGAGCGGGCTGAGGAGGCCGAGGGCGGCGAGCGGCAGCGCGGCCACGTTGTAGGCGAAGGCCCAGAAGAGGTTGCCCTTGATCGTGCGGAAGGTCCGGCGCGACAGGCGGATCGCATCCACCGCCGCGTGCAGGTCGCCGCGCACGAGGGTGAGGTCGCTGGCCTCGATGGCGACATCGGTGCCCGTGCCCATCGCCAGCCCGAGGTCGGCCTGGGCCAGCGCGGCCGCGTCGTTGACGCCGTCGCCGACCATGGCGACCCTGCGGCCCTCGGCCTGCAGCAAGCGCACCGCCTCCACCTTGTCCTCTGGGAGCACGTCGGCGATCACCGCGCCGGGCTCCTGCGGGTCGATGCCGACCGCGCTGGCCACCGTGCGGGCGGTGGCGGCGTTGTCGCCGGTGAGCAGCACCGGTCGCAGCCCGAGGTGACGCAGGCCAGCGATGGCGGCCGCGCTGGTGGGCTTGACGGCGTCGGCCACCACGAACACCGCGGTGGCGGCGCCGTCCCACCCGGCCAGGATCGCGGTGTGCCCGGCGGCCTCGGCCTCGGCGCGTGCCGTGGCCAGGACGCGCGGGAGGATCACGCCCCAGTCGGCCAGCAGCGCGGGCCGGCCCGCCACCGCGCCGTGGCCCTCGACCACGCCTTCCACGCCCAGGCCCGGTCGGTTCACGAACGAGTCGACGGAGGGGAGCGGCGCCGCCTCCTCGGCGGCGCGGGCGATGGCCCGGCCGATGGGGTGCTCGCTTGCACCCTCGAGCGCGCCGACGATGCGCAGCGCCTCGCTGCGCTCGACGCCGGCGACGACGACGACGTCGACGAGCTCCATGCGACCCGTGGTGACCGTGCCCGTCTTGTCGAGGACGATCGTGTCGATGTCCTGCGTGGCCTCCAGGACCTCAGGTCCCTTGATGAGGATGCCCAGCTGCGCGCCACGACCTGTGCCCACGAGCAGCGCGGTGGGGGTGGCCAGCCCGAGCGCGCAGGGGCACGCGATGATCAGCACGGCCACGGCGGCGGTGAAGGCATCGGTGGCGCTGTGCCCGGTGAGCAGCCAGGCGGCGAGGGTGACCGCGGCGAGCACGAGCACGATCGGCACGAACACCGCCGACACGCGGTCGGCCAGCCGCTGCACGTCGGCCTTCCCCGACTGCGCCTCCTCCACCAGACGGGCGATGCGCGCGAGCGCGGTGTCGGCGCCGACGCGGGTGGCCTCGACGACCAGCCGACCGCCAGCGTTGATCGTGGCGCCGGTCACCGCGTCTCCCGGACCGACCTCCACGGGCACCGGCTCCCCGGTGAGCATCGACACATCCACCGCTGAGGTGCCCTCCCGGACGACACCATCGGTGGCGATGGCCTCCCCGGGCCGTACGACGAAGCGCATGCCGGGGCGCAGCTCGTCGACGGATGCGAGCCGCTCGCGGCCGTCCTCGAGCAGCGCGACCTCTTTGGCGCCGAGCGACAGGAGGGCGTCGAGCGCGGCCCCGGATCGCCGCTTGGCGCGTGCCTCGAGGTACCGACCGGCGACCAGGAACATGGTCACCCCTGCCGCCACCTCGAGGTAGAGCTCGTCGACGGCGCTCGTCGCGGAGCCCATCGACATCGTCGCGCCGGTCACGCCCGCCTCGCCCCAGAAGAGCGCGTACACCGACCAGCCGTACGCGGCGAGCACCCCGATGCTGATCAGGGTGTCCATCGAGGTCGACCCGTGCTTCAGGTTCACCCAGGTGGCCTTGTGGAAGGGCCACGCGCTCCACACGACCACGGGCGACGCCAGCGCGAAGGCGAGCCACATCCACTCGTCGAACTGCAGCGCCGAGATCATCGAGAGGGCGATCACCGGGATGGCGAGCGCGGCGGTGACCAGCAGCCGCTGGCGCGCCTGGTCCACCGGCTCGGTGTGGTCGTGGTCGTGGGCGCCGTGCCCCGCGGCGTGGGCCGTCGCCTGGTGGTGGGGCGGTGCCGGCACGTGGGCCTGGTAGCCGAGGCTGGCGACCGCGTCGCACAGGTCCTGCGGGCTGGTGGCCTCGGGGTCGTAGGTGACCGCGGCCTTCTCGGTGGCGTAGTTCACGGTGGCCGCCACGCCGTCGAGCCCGTTGAGCTTCTTCTCGATCTTCGCTGCGCACGACGCGCAGGTCATGCCGGTGATCGGCAGGTCGACGCGGGCTGGGACGGGCCCGACGTGGTGCTCGGTGGTGGTCATGACCGCACCAGCCGGCGGATCGCGGCGGTGGCCTCCTCCACCTTGGCGGCACCCTCCGGGCCGCCGCTGGCGACCGCCTCGGTGACGCAGTGGCGGAGGTGCTCGTCGAGCAGGCCGAGGGCCACGCTCTGCAGCGCGCTCGTGGTCGCGCTCACCTGGGTGAGCACGTCGATGCAGTACGTGTCCTCGTCGATCATGCGCTGGAGGCCGCGCACCTGGCCCTCGATGCGGCGCAGCCGCTTCTGCAGGTCGTCCTTGGACATCGTGTAGCCAGCCATGCAGATACCCTAGGGGGGTATACCCAGGTCGGCAACCCCTACTTGCGGAGCGAGCGGCTCAGCAGGAAGGCGCGGATGATGGCGACCGCGGCGACGCCCACCATGATCGCCCTCCCGAAGGGATCGTCGATCACGGCGATCAGCACGACGGCCACCACGACGACGGCCGAGATCATGATGAGCCCGATCCGCACCCGGCGCGGGTCGAGCTGGGCATCGGGGTCACTCATGCCCGACAGCATGCCCTCCGGCTGGGTGCAAGAGAGCCGTCAGACAGGTGACGAGGACCTGACGCCCGTTTGCTTCGGCCGGTTCACGAACGGGACATGGCGGCGTGACAGCACCTCTCTACGTTCACGGTCGGGTCAGACAACGGTGTCCGGCCTCCTCCTCAACGTCCTCGAAAGGAACGCCGCATGTCCCCTCGTCCTCTCTCCCGGACGCTCGGCAGGGCACCGAGATCCCGGAAGGCCCTCGTCGGCCTCGGCGTCGCGGCCACCGCCCTGCTCGCGTTCCCCGCTGTGGCGGGCGCCCAGGATGCCGATGAGGCAGTGGTCGCGCTGGGCACACAGATCAACCTCCTGTGGGTGGTCATCGGCGCGGTGCTGGTGATCTTCATGCAGGCGGGCTTCGCCCTGGTCGAGACCGGCTTCTGCCGGGCGAAGCACGCCGCCCACGTGGTGAGCACCAACTTCGCGATCTTCGGCCTCGGGTTCGTGGGGTACTACCTCGTCGGCTACGGCCTGATGTTCGGTGGGTACTCCGCCCCGCTGATCGGCTTCGACAAGGCGCCGGGTGGACCCCTGATCGGCAGCGATCACTGGGTCTTCCTCTGGAAGGGCGGCTTCGCCCTCACCGACATGGTCGGTCCCGGTGGCGCGGGTGCCGCGGCGCTGGGCTTCTTCCTCTACATGGTGGCGTTCATGGACACCGTGGCCACCATCCCGACCGGGTCGATGGCCGAGCGGTGGAAGTGGAACGCGTTCGTCGGCTGGGGCCTGTTCTGCGGCGCCATCTACTACCCCCTGTTCGGTGCGTGGACGTGGGGTGGCGGCTGGTTGGCCCAGCTGGGCAACTCCATGGACCTCGGCTACGGCTACGTCGACTTCGCCGGCTCCGGCGTCGTGCACGCCGTCGGCGGTGTCGCCGCGCTCGCCGGTGCCATCGTGCTCGGCCCTCGCATCGGCAAGTTCAACAAGGACGGCTCCGCCAACTCGATCCCCGGCCACCACATCCCGATGGCGATGCTCGGCTGCTTCATCCTCCTGTTCGGCTGGTTCGGGTTCAACGCAGCGTCGACGCTCGCCGCGACCGACATCCAGTTCGCCACGGTGGCGACGAACACGGCCATCGCGGCCGCGTTCGGAGCGGTCGTCGCGATGTTCTGGATGATGAGGAGCACCGGCAAGCCCGACCCCGGGATGATGGTGAACGGCATGCTCGCCGGCCTCGTCGCCATCACGGCACCGTGCGCCTTCGTCGACCCATGGGCGGCGGCGGTGATCGGCGGCCTGGCCGCCCTGATCGTGATCTTCTCCTGCGGGTTCCTCGAGCGCCGCGGGATCGACGATCCGGTGGGGGCGATCTCCGTCCACGGCGTCGGGGGCACCTTCGGCGTCCTCTGCATCGGGATCTTCGCCAACGGCACCTACGGAGCGGGCTGGAACGCCACCGCGGGCACCGAGATGGCGGACTCCGGCAAGGGCGTCATCGGCATCCTCGGAGGCGACTTCTCCCTCGGGCTCGGCCAGCTCGCCGCCCAGGCGATCGGTGCCGTCGTGCTGTGGACGGTGATCTTCGGGATCGCGCTCGCGTTCTTCAAGATCCAGAACGCCGTGATGAAGGGTGGCATCCGACCGTCGGCCGAGATGGAGATCGACGGCATGGACATCCCCGAGATGGGAGCCCTCGCGTACCCCGAGTTCGAGTTCGCCATCGAGCAGGCTGACCCCGAGATCGGCGAGCGCGAGCTCGTCGGGTCCTCCCGCGAGAGCCACCACGGGGAGCTCGTGGTCGACTGACCAACCCGTCCGTCGCACCTGACCGGGCGGGCACGGTTCGACCGTGCCCGCCCGGCCGCGCGCCGATCAGACAGACCGCACCGCCGCATGGACATCGCCGAGATCCTCCGCCACATCCTGATCGTGCTCGTGGCCGCCAAGGCCGCCGCCGAGATCTCCGAGCGCGTGGGCATCCCTGCGGTCGTCGGCGAGATCCTGGCGGGCATCATCGTCGGCCCATCGGTGCTGAACGCCGTCGGAGGCGGTGACGAGGTCCTCCGCACACTCGGGGAGATCGGCGTCATCCTCCTGTTGCTCGACGTCGGGCTCGAGATGGACCTCCGCGAGCTCGGGAAGGTCGGACGCACCTCGTTGCAGGTCGCCTCCGTCGGCGTCATCGCCCCGCTCCTCCTCGGGCTCGGCGCGATGTCGCTCATGGGCGAGGACTTCAACACCTCGCTGTTCGTCGGCGCCGCGCTCACGGCCACGAGCGTCGGGATCACCGCGCGCGTCTTCGGAGATCTGCGAGCCCTCGCGACGCACGAGGCCCGGGTGGTGCTCGGCGCCGCGGTCGCCGATGACGTGATGGGCCTCGTGGTCCTCACGGTGGTCGTGCGCCTCGTCACCGAGGGATCGGTGTCGCTCCTCTCCGTGGCATGGATCGTGCTGGTGGCGGTGATGTTCCTCGTGGTCAGCGGGGCCGTGGGCGTCCGGGCCGCGCCCCGGATCTTCGGTGCGATCGACCGGGCATCACGATCGGCGGGCACGCTCGTCGCCCTCGCGTTCGCGTTCACGCTGGCGTTCGCGGAGCTGGCCGACCTCGCCAAGCTCGCCCCCATCGTCGGCGCCTTCGTGGCCGGGCTGGCCCTGAACCGGGCTGACCAGGCCGACCGCATCCGCCGGGAGCTCACCCCGATCGGCCACATCTTCATCCCCGTGTTCTTCCTCGGGATCGGTGTGGATGCCGACATCGCGGCGTTCGGTCGGGCTGAGGTCCTCCGCGATGCGGCGATCCTCCTCGTCGTCGCGGTGGTGGGGAAGCTGCTCTCACCCATCGGCGCCATCGGCGCACCCGGGGACAAGCCGCTCATCGGGCTCGGGATGCTCCCCCGCGGGGAGGTCGGCCTGATCTTCGCCACCATCGGGCTGCAGAACGGGGTGCTCGGCGAGGACCTGTACGCCGCGCTGCTGCTCGTCGTGCTCGCCACCACCATCGCCACGCCCCCGCTGCTCAAGATCCGCTACCAGCGGCTTCGTGCGGACAGCCGACCGCCGGTGGTCCCGATCGACACGCCGCCGCCCGAGGGCGGATGGCTGAGCGTCACCCGCGATGAGGTGGATCTGGCGGCACGGCCGCCCGACGGGCTCGCGGCCCCCATCGCCTTCGATGCCGCGATCCCGCTGGCCCGTCGGCGCCCGACCGATGCACTCCTCGACTGGTTGTCCGAGGTGCAGCTCGATCGGGTGTTGTTCACCCCAGAGCTCACCTCGAAGCTGCTCGACACCATCGAGCGCGGCAACGCCCGTTCGTGGCGGTTCCTCGAGGCGACGGGGGTCCTCGCCGCCGCGCTTCCGGAGCTGGCGGTGGCGCTGCGGCGCCGAGCCGGTGAGGGCATCTGGCTCGATGGGACCCGGTCGCACTCCCTGCAGGCCATCGAGCGGCTGCGGCGTCTCGACGGCGACGATCCCCTCGCCATCGAGGCGCGCGCCCTCGAGCACTTCGATCGGTTCCTCCTGGCCGCGTTCCTCGTCGAGTGGCTGGCCGACGAGCCGGACCCGCCGCGCACCGCGTCGGTCGTGCTCCACCGGTTGGACGTCTCCGAGGAGGACCGCGGGGCGGTCGTCGAGCACCTACGAGATCGGAACCTCCTCTGGTCGGCGGTGCACCAACCGGGGGCCCTCGGTGAGGAGCGCGTGCTCGAGCTCGCCGCCCACCTCGACAGCCCCGAGCGCGCCCGCGCCCTCTACCTCTTGAGCGCGCTGCGCACCGAAGACCGCGAGCGATGGGAGGTCCAGCGGCTTCGCGCGCTCTACGACCTCGTGCAGTCCACGTTGGCCGATGACTCGCTGGCCGGCAACGAAGCGCGCTCCCTCGCCGAGCGACGGCGCGCCGACGCCGCCGCCCTCGTGGGCGACCAGCCCGGCGCCCTCGAGCGGCTCGCCTCAGCACCGCGCGCGTACGTCCTCCGCACGCCGACCACCGCGCTGGCGAACCACGCGCGCCTGCTGGACCCGAAGCCCGCGAGCTCACCTCGGGTGAGCGTCACACGCGCCGACGACGTCGGGTGGTGGATCGACGTGGCGTGGCAAGACGAGCCCGGTCGGCTGTACGCCATCACCCACGTGCTCACCGACCACCACCTCGTCATCGATGACGGGGTGCTCGCCACCTGGCCCGACGGTGCGGTGCTCGACTCGTTCCACGTGCCCTTGGGGGCGCGGCCCGACGCGGGGAAGCTGGCTGAGGACATCAAGGCAGCGGCCGGCCTCCCCATGCAGTCGATGCCTCTCCCCGACGCCGAGATCTCGTTCGACAGCTCGGCGTCCCCATGGCACACGGTGTGCGAGGTTCGGTGCACCGATCGCCCGGGTCTGCTGCACGCCCTGGCAACGTCGTTCACCGCCGCCGGCGTCGAGGTGAAGTCGGCGAACGTGAGCGCCCATGACGGTCTCGTCATCGACCGGTTCGAGGTCACCGATCGCGATGGCGCGAAGCTGAGCCCGCAAGAGGTCGACCGGCTGCAGGCGTTCGTGCGGACCGGCGTCGTCGCACGCAGGCGGCGGTTCGGTCGGCGCCTCTCCGTGCGCGTCCCGGGCTAGCGAGCGCCGCTGACGCCGGGAGGGCGCTGTGACAGGAGCACCCCGCGCTGCCGCACCGTGATCAGCTCGAGCCCGACCGGGCGCACGCGCCCGCTGATGCGCGTCAGCATCGTGCGCAGCGACGGCGCATGGCTGCTGCCTCCCGCGCGCTCGTACGCCGCACCGATGTCGTCGTAGCGCACGACCCGCTCGAGGTGCTCCACGAGGAGGCGAACCACGGGCGCCTGCGTCGGCGTGAGGTCGATCCACCGGTGCCCGACCCTCAGCAGGTCCTGGTCATCGATCCATGGACGCTCGACGGCGCGGTCGAGGGCGCGCCGGTGGAGCTCTCGACCGCGAGCGTCGAGCTCGGCCGCGTCGACGGGGGTGCGCAGCCAGTCCTCCAGGTCGTCCGCGAGCGCGGGGGGCCGGTGCCCGTCGTCGACGAGGAGGATACGGGGCTGGCAGGACGCGACCAGGTGCTCGCGGAGCTGAGCGTCCTGTGGCCAGCGCAGCACCGACACGTCCATCGGGGGGGGAGGGTGCAGCGCGGTGCCGGCCATCTCCCGACGGTGCCACTGTCACGTGCCAGGCCGATGTCGCTGGTGTGACTCCTGGTCGACAGGCATCTGACGCACATGTGACGTGGCTCGTCGGCGCGGTCAGACCGCGACGACGCGCTGTTCTCACTTCGCGGCGGAGAGCGTGGGATTCGAACCCACGGTGACCCGAAAGCCACAACGGTTTTCGAGACCGTCCCATTCGTCCGCTCTGGCAGCTCTCCGCCGCCCACGTTATCGCCGGCCCCGGGCACGCTCCCTACGAGGAGGGAGCCCGCCGGTCGGTGAAGAACCGCTGCAGCAGCGCAGCGGCCTCCTCGGCCCGCACGCCCGGGACGACGTCCACCTCGTGGTTGAGCCGAGGGTCGACGCACAGGTTGTAGAGCGTCCCGCACGCGCCGTTGTCGCTGTTGGCGGCCCCGAACACCACCCGATCGACGCGCGCGCCGACGAGCGCACCGGCGCACATCGGGCAGGGCTCGAGCGTGACCACCAGGGTGGCGCCCTCCAGGCGCCAGCTGCCACGGGCCGCCGCTGCCCCCCGCAGCGCGAGGAGCTCGGCGTGCGCAGAGGGGTCCTGGTCGCGCTCGCGGCGGTTCGCAGCGCGGGCGACCACCGTGCCCTGCACCAGCACCACCGCACCGACGGGCACCTCGCCCGCCTCGCCGGCCTGGGCAGCCTCCTCGAGGGCCAGCCCCATCGCCGCCTCGAGGTCCACGTCGCCCTGCACGGGGTCGGACCCTAGACAGGAGATCGGGTGGCGGGCGGCGAACCCAGGGTCGGAGCAGGACGGATGGTTCCGCTCGTCGGACGGTGCTGGGGCCGTCCGGCCGGAGCCCGCGCAACGAGGTCTTGGGGATGCGGCTCGATCGATGGCTGGTCGTCGCAGCGCTGGGGCTCGGCGCGGCTGTCGCGCCCGGGGCGCTGCAGCTCGCCGCCACCCCGCACCCACCGATGGAGCGGGTGCCGATCGGGACCGAGCGGGTCGTGCCGCCCTCGCCGGCGGCGGAGCTCGCCATCACCCCACCCGGCGATCTCGAGGGCGCCGTCGCGGCGGCAGACGGTCCCGCGCCCGTGTTCGCAGCCGGCCAGGCGCGCCCCGACGGTGAGGTCTTCGCGCTCCTCGTCGGCATCGACGACTACCCCGGGCAGGGCAGCGACCTCCGCTCGGCCGTCGCTGACGTCGACACGATCGATGCCGCCCTCGCCGGCTTCGGCGTCCCTGCCGGCAACCGGGTGGTCCTCCGCGACGGGCACGCGACGAAGGCCGAGGTGGTCACCGCGGTGCGATCGCTCGTCACGCAGGGCGGCCCCGGGGCCACGTACGTGCTCGCCTTCGCCGGGCACGTGCGGAAGCTGGACCCCGACACCGAGGCCCTCGTGCTGGCCGACGGCGGCCTGATCCCCGACGTGGACCTGGCGGCGCTCGTCGCGCCCGCCACGACGCAGCGCATGTGGTTCATCCTCGCGTCGTGCTACTCGGGCGGGTTCACGGAGCTGCTGGCTCCAGGGCGGGTGCTCACGGCGGCGGCTGGTGCGCAGCAGCTCGCGTGGGAGGACCCGGCCCTGAACGCCTCGTACCTCGTCCACTACCTGGTGCGGGAGGGCTGGCTGGAGGGGAAGGCGGGAGACAGCGTGCAGGAAGCGTTCGCGTACGCCGACCAGGCCCTCGCACGCGACCGACCCAACCGTCGACCGGTGCAGATCGACGACGCCGGCGCCCCCCTCGTCCTCGGACCGGGCGACCCGACGACGGCCATCGACATCGCGCCCGAGGTGCCCCAGAGCGCTTCGGCAGCGTCGCCGTCGACCGGCCCGCCGCCGGCGCCGCCCGCGCCGCCGAGCCCACCCCCGAGCACGCCCCCCGACGACCACGACGAGCCTTGCGTCCTCGGCGTGCTCTACTGCTGACGGGACGGCTCGCTGGAGCGGAGGGAGTGGGATTCGAACCCACGGTGGGTTGCCCCACACACGCTTTCCAAGCGTGCCGATTCGGCCGCTCTCGCACCCCTCCTCGAGGCGCCACAGGGTGGTTCCTCGGGCTCGCGAGGCTATCGTGTCGCCCGGCCCGCTCTCGCATGTGGCGGTCGGGTCCTGTGCAACTGCAGCCCGTGAACCGAGTCAGGGCCGGGAGGCAGCAGCTCTCAGCGGAACCTGCGGTGTGCCGCAGATCGCCTGACCGCCACATCCGGGAGCGGGCGCACTCCTGCGCCGGTCGCAGCGTGAGCTGCCGGCTATAGGGTCGGGCGATGGCCGACGGGTACCAGGCGCTCTACCGGCGGTACCGGTCGAAGCGGTTCGGCGAGCTGCGGGGGCAGGAGCACGTCGTGCGCGCGCTGCGCACCGCCGTCGCCGAGGGTCGCGTCGGGCACGCGTACCTCTTCAGCGGACCCCGGGGCACCGGGAAGACCTCCACGGCGCGCATCCTGGCCAAGGTGCTCAACTGCGAGCACCCCACCGACGGCGAGCCGGATGGCACCTGCGCCAACTGCGTCGCCGTCGACGACGGGCGCATCGTCGACTGGCTGCTCGAGCTCGACGCCGCGTCCAACAACGGCGTGGCGAACATCCGCGAGCTCATCGAGCGCATCCCGCTGGGCACGTCCGGCAACCGCAAGGTCGTCATCCTCGACGAGGTCCACATGCTCAGCGCCGGCGCGAGCAACGCGCTGCTCAAGTCGCTGGAAGAGCCCCCGCCGCACGTCGTCTTCATCCTGTGCACGACGGATCCCCAGCGCGTCCTGCCCACGATCCGCAGCCGCACCCAGCACTTCGAGTTCCACCTGCTCGAGGCCGACGAGCTGTCCGAGCACGTGCGCTTCGTGATCGCCGACGCCGGCCTCGGCTTGGGCGAGGACGCCGTCGAGCACGTCGTCCGCCAGGGCGGCGGCTCGGCGCGAGACACGCTCTCCGCCCTCGACCAGGTGTCGGCGATGGGCGGGGTCGTCGAGCAGTCGCAACCGGTGGAGGCGATCCTCGACGCGCTCTGCGCGCACGACGCAGGGGCCGCGCTCGTCGCGGTCGCCGATGCCACCGCCGCCGGGCGCGACCCGCGCACGCTCGGGGAGGTCCTCATCACTCGCCTGCGGGACGCGTTCCTCGCCGTCATGAAGGCGCCCGACCGCCACCTGCCCACCGCGGATCTCGTGAAGGCCGAAGCGCTCGGCGCCCAGCTCGGCGCGGCGGGGCTCACCCGGGCCCTGGAGGTCCTCGGTGACGCGCTGGTGGAGCTGGGCAAGAAGCCCGACCCCAGGATCGTGCTGGAGGTCGCGCTGGTGCGCCTCTGCCGCCCCGACGCCGATCGGTCCTTCGATGCCATCCTCGAACGGCTCGACCGCCTCGAGCGGGCAGGGCCGGCGTCGCCGGCATCCGCGCCCACCGACGCGAGCGCCGACGCTGGGCCGCGGGCCGCCCCGCCGGCACGGGGTCCGGCGGACTCGGCGCGGGAGGAGCTGGCCAGGGCGGGCGGCGCCCGTCCCGCCCGCGCGCCGGTGAAGAAGGCCACCGCCCCGCCGACCTCGGCTTCCCCGCGGACGGCGTCGGCCGCCGCGCCCGCCAGCGCCGTCGAGGCGCAGCCCGCCAGCGAGGTCGACGTCGACGAGTCCGGAGCACCGGCGCCTCCCGCTCCACCTCCGGGCGACCTGCCGACCGCCGCCGACATGCAGGCAGCGTGGCCCACCGTCATCGATGGCCTCAAGGGCGCGTCGAAGGGCATGTTCCGGGATGCGCGGTTCGAGGTCGCCGTCGACGTCGTCGTGTGCACGGTGCCCCCGGGTCCGCCGGTGGACCAGCTGGAGCGCCGCTGGCCCGAGGTCGAGAAGGCCGTGGCGGCGCACTGGGGACGGCCGATCCCGCTCCGCCTGGCGATCGGCGCCGCGCCGTCCCCGGCGCCGGCACCCGACGCGCCGGTCGAGGACGAGCCCATCGACGTCCGAGAGCTGGAGGACGCCCCCGCCGGTGGCACGGAGGTCGACCGCCTGGCCGAGGCCTTCCCCGGCGCGGAGCTGGTCGACGAGTAGCGGGCCTCCGGGCTCCTAGGCTGACCACGTGGACGAGCCGGACGACGACGACGGCATCAGCACCCCGATCGGCCTGCCGGACATGAGCGCCGTCTCGCCGGAGGGGATGGGCGGCCTGCTCGAGCAGGCCCAGAAGCTCATGGAGGCGCAACAGGCCGCGTCCGAGCGCGAGATCGAGGGCGTCGCGGGCGGTGGCGTCGTGCGCGTCCGGACCACCGGTACCGGGCAGGTGCTGGGCGTGACGATCGACCCCCAGGTGGTCGACCCGAGCGATGTCGCCATGCTCGAAGACCTCATCGTCGCGGCGCTGCACGACATGAACGCACAGCTCGTCGACATCCAGCGCGAGGCCATGGGCCCGCTCTCCGGCCTCGGCGACATCTTCGGCTCGAGCTGATGGCGGTCTACGCCCAACCGGTGCAGGAGCTGATCGACGAGCTCGGCCGGCTGCCGGGGATCGGGCCGAAGTCCGCGCAGCGGATCGCGTTCCACCTGCTGAAGACGGAGAAGGTCGATGCCCTCCGGCTGGCTCGCGCCATCACCGAGGCGAAGGACCGGGTGTCGTTCTGCGAGCGGTGCTTCAACATCGCGGAGGGCTCGCTCTGCGGCCTGTGCGCCGACGACCGGCGCGACCCCACCGTCCTGTGCGTCGTCGAGGAGCCGCGCGACATCGTCGCGGTCGAGAAGACCCAGGAGTTCAACGGCCGCTACCACGTGCTCCAGGGAGCCATCAGCCCGATCGAGGGCGTCGGTCCGGAGCAGCTCCGCGTCCGAGAGCTGCTCGCGCGCATCGATGCCGAGGACGTCGCCGAGGTGATCCTCTGCACCAACCCCAACCTCGAGGGCGAGGCGACGGCGATGTACCTGAGCCGGCTGCTCAAGGACCTGCAGGTGAAGGTGACGCGGATCGCCAGCGGCCTCCCGGTGGGCGGCGACCTCGAGTACGCCGACGAGCTCACGCGCGGTCGCGCCCTCGAAGGCCGCCGAGAGGTCTCCGGCTGAGCCATCGTGGGCGAAAACGCCCGAGGCACCGGCACATCGTCGGGGCGGGCGGACAGACCGACGATGCAACCGGTGCCTCAGAGGGAGGCGCCA
The DNA here is from genome assembly GCA_045807565.1 of Acidimicrobiales bacterium. GTDB lineage: Bacteria > Actinomycetota > Acidimicrobiia > Acidimicrobiales > VFJN01 > VFJN01. The sequence goes on from JBJMHD010000048.1 coordinate 19,311, forward strand.
CTGCGGACCCGCTGCAGCGACGTTGCGATCAGGTTACAACAGTTGCGATCGGGTGACAAGTCCCAGTTCGCACCGATGGTGCCCGCCTCCGTACCCAGGGTGCGGTCATCCTAGTCGCGGCATCATGCTGGATCTTCTGGGTCGGCGGACGCCGCTGCGGTGCGCAACTCGATCTGCACCGCGGTGCCGTCCGCGGTGCGGTCGAAGGTGACGGACTCCGACAGGCTGCGGATGAGCGGCAGCCCGAGCCCGTGCTCGTGCCGGAGCCGGCCGGGGTCCTCCACGGCCGGCAGCGGATCGAGGGCGTCGGGGGAGAACCCCCCGGCGTGGTCGGTGATCGTGACCGTGACGACGCCGGCGCCCATCTCGATGCGGATGCCCACCGGCGCCCGCTCCCCGATGGCGCGCTGGGCGTCGATGGCGTTCGCGCAGGCTTCGGACACCGCCAGGCTCAGGTCGTCGATGCGGCGATCGGGCAGGTCGTCGGCCACGTCGGCGGCGGTGGACACGACCCGTCGGACGAGGGCGAGGTGGTCGTTGCGGGGCGGGATCGACAGGAGGATCGTGCGCCCCACCGTGCTCAGCCCGCGGTCTCGCTGAGCGCGTCGTCCACGGTGCGCGCGAGGGGGAGCGCCTGGTCGAGCGACGTGAGCTCGAGGACCTTCTGCAGGCTGAGGCGGGTGGACACGAGCCGCAGGTCGCCGCCCTGGCTGCGGGTCCGCTTCAGCAGACCGACCAGAACGCCCAAGCCCGTGGAGTCCACGAAGTCGACCTGCTGCAGGTCGAGCACCACGTGCGGCTGCCCGCCGGTGACCACCTTCACCACCCGCTCACGGAGCCGAGGGGCCGTGGTGAGGTCGAGGTCGCCGGAGGCGCGGACCACCGCCCACCCCTCGCGGTCCGACTCCTGCACGACCAGGTCCACCGGCCGAACCTACAGCGCGCCGACACATCACATGGCTGGAACTACAGCCCTGTCATCTGTGGCGCGATCGGCGTACGCTCCTGTCTCCGCATGGCCGTCAGCCCCGATCGGATCGGCGCCCACGCAGGGGCGACCATCGCCGACCTGCTCGGCGAGCTGGCCACCGAGCGCGATCGGGCGCACCACGCCGACACGGGCGTGGCGGTGGACCTGGGACCGAGCCGCCTCGTCCACCTCCACACCGAGCCCGCCCGAGCCGCCCGTCACGCCGAGCTCACCCGGCCGCTGCCCGCGGCCATCGCCGACCGCCTGCCGGGGCCGCTCTGGACACACCAGGTGGAGGCCATCGAGCTGGCCCGAGCGGGGCACTCGGTGGTCGTCGCCTCGGGCACGTCCTCGGGCAAGTCGCTCTGCTACCAGGTGCCGATCGCCGAGGCGGCGAACCACCCGATCCGTCCGGGCACGGCCCTTGCGCTCTTCCCCACCAAGGCGCTCGCCCACGACCAGCTCCGCGCCCTCACTGCTCTCGACCTGCCGGGGGTGGTCGCGGGCGCCTACGACGGGGACGCGAGCCCGGAGGAGCGCACCTGGGTGCGCAAGCACGCGTCGGTGGTCCTCACCAACCCCGAGATGCTGCACTCGGGGATGCTGCCGCACCACGAGCGGTGGGCGGCCTTCCTCGGTCGGCTCCGCTTCATCGTGCTCGACGAGCTGCACTCGTTCCGCGGGATCTTCGGCAGCCACGTCGCCCAGCTCGCTCGCCGTCTGCGGCGGCTCGCCGTCCACCACGGCGCCGACCCCGTGTTCATCTGCTCGTCGGCCACGATCGGTGCGCCGCAGCGCCTCGCGTCGGCGATCTGCGGCACCGACGTGCAACCCGTGCTCCACGACGGATCGCCGACCGGGCCGCGCACCGTGGCGCTGTGGCAGCCGCCGCTCCTCGACGCCCGCACAGGCGCGCGGGGATCCTCCCACCGAGAGGCCGCCGCACTGATGGCCGGCCTGATCGACGGGGAGCACACCACCCTGGGCTTCGCCCGCAGCCGGCGAGGTGTGGAGATCGTCGCCGCCGACGTCCGCCGCCGGCTCCCCCGATCGCTCGCCGACAGGGTGCGCGCCTACCGCGGCGGGTACCTCCCGGAGGAGCGGCGGGCCATCGAGGACGAGCTCTTCGCGGGCGAGCTCGCCGGTGTCATGGCCACGTCCGCCCTCGAGCTCGGCATCGACGTCGGCGGCCTCGACGCGGTCGTCGTCGATGGCTTCCCCGGCACCATCGCGTCGTTCCGCCAGCAAGCGGGGCGGGCGGGCCGCTCCGGCCACGCGTCGGCGGCGGTGCTCGTGGCGGGCGGCGACCAGCTCGACCAGTGGCTCGTGGTGCACCCGGAGGAGCTGCTCACACGTGCGCCCGAGCCCGCGGTCGTGAACGCCGCCAACCCCTACGTGCTCGATCCGCACCTGCGCTGCGCCGCCCACGAGCTCCCGCTCACCCACGCCGACGAGCGCTGGTGGCCCGGTGTGCTCGACGACGCGGTTCGGCGTCTGGTGCACTGCGACGAGCTCGCCATCCGTCGGCGCGGCCGCCGGCTCGAGCCGATGGCGGTGTGGATGGGCGCAGGGTGGCCGAGCCACGGTGTGGGTCTCCGCAACGCCGCCGGGGCACCGGTGCGCATCATCACGCACGAGGGCGAGCGGCCCGTCGGCGACGTCGATCGGGCGCGGGCGCCGGAGCAGGTGCACACGGGCGCGTCCTACCTCCACCAAGGCCAGCACTGGCGGGTCGTGTCGCTCGACCTCGACCTGGGCGTCGCGCGCGTTTCACCCGACGACGGATCCACCTACACGATCGCCCGGCGGGACACCCAGGTGCGGCTCCTCGACGCGGAGCAGGTGCGCGACGTCGGCGCGGCGCGCCTCCACCTCGGCACGGTGGAGGTGCACTCGACGGTCGTGGGCTACCAGCGCA
>JBJMHD010000049.1:0-24529 GCA_045807565.1 Acidimicrobiales bacterium
CGGCGCCGGGCTGCTCGAGGCCCTGCGGCATGCGGGCGTCGACACGATCGACCTCCTCGTGCTCGCCGACGACTCGGTGCCCGAGGGCGTCGTGGCGCTCGTCGAGCGCGCCCATCGCGTGGGTGATCTCCACCAGGTCCACGATGGCGCGGCGAGCCTCGAGGTCGGGGACCTCGTGGTGCGCATCACGTCGGTGCCTGGCCGCCTGGTGGTCGACGCCGAGCCGCGCGCGCCATGACGACGGCCGAAGGGGGCGCGGTAGGTTCGCCGACCGTGGACCCGATGCCGTGGCAGGTGGTGTGGGAGGTGCCCTGCCCGGTGGTCGCCCTGGGTCCGCACCGCTTCGACATCCGCCATCGGGCCCTGGTGATGGGGATCCTCAACCGCACCCCGGACTCGTTCTTCGACCAGGGCCGGTACTTCGACTTCGACGGCTTCCTGGGGAAGGCCGAGCAGCTCGTGACGGAAGGGGCGGACCTCCTGGACGTCGGCGGCGTGAAGGCGGGCCCGGGTCCCGAGGTGAGCACCGAGGAGGAGCTCGAGCGCGTCGTCCCGGCGCTGGAGGCGCTCCGCGAGCGCTTCGACGTACCGCTGTCGGTCGACACGTGGCGGGCGTCGGTGCTCCGTGAGGCCCTCGCCGCGGGCGCCGTCGTCGGCAACGACATCAGCGGCTTCGCCGACCCGGACTACCTCATGGTGGCGGCGGCGGCGGGAGCGTCGGTGGTCGCCACCCACATCAGGATCGGCCCACGGGTGCCCGACCCCGAGCCCGTGTACGACGAACCCGTCGTCGATGCCGTGGCCCGCTTCCTCCGCGCCCGCGCCGAGGCGGCCGAGGCGGCTGGGATCCCACGGGAGCGCGTGATGGTCGACGCCGGGCTCGACCTCGGCAAGAGCGAGCCGCAGTCGCTCGAGCTCCTTCGGGCGCACGATCGCCTCGCCGCCCTGGGGTGGCCGCTCTTCCTGTCGGCGTCGAACAAGCGGTTCCTCGGTGACCTCCTCGGCACCGCGGTCGAGGACCGCCGCGAGGCGAGCCACGCCGCGCACGCGCTGGGGATCGCGCTCGGCAGCCGCGTCCTGCGCGCGCACGACGTCCGGGGCGCCCGGCGCACCGCCGACGTGATGGCCGCGGTGCTGGCCGCTCGCGCCGAGGCGTCGGCGTGACCGACACCACCATCCCGATCACGCTCCTGCGCGGCGACGACGAGGTGGTCCTACGCGACGCGGTGCGGCTGTTGGTGGACGACCTCGTGGGGGACGAGGACCGCACGCTCATGGTGGAGGAGGTGGAGGTGGGCGCCCCTGGCGACGACGGCGACCCGCTGCTCGCGCTGGTGGATGCCGCGCAGACGCCGCCGCTGTTCACCGATGTGCGCGTCGTCCTCGGCCGGGTGACCGAGAAGCGCGAGCGCGGCGAGCTCGTGCAGCCCCTGGTCGACTACCTCGCCGATCCGCTGGCTTCGTCGCGCGTCGTCCTCGAGTGGCGCGGCGGGAAGCTACCGAAGGCGCTGAGCGAGGCGGTCGCCCACGTGGGCGGGGCGGTGGTCGACACCAGTCCGGGACGGAAGGTGGGCGAGTGGGTGGCCGAGCACCTCGCCGACGCCGGGCTGAAGGTCGACAACGAGGGGCGCGCCCGCCTGGTGACGTGGGTCGGTGACGAGCCCAGCCGCCTGCTCGGCCTCCTCGACCTGCTGCGATCCACCTACGGGACGGGCGTCAAGATCACCGCCGCCGAGATCGAGCCGTTCCTCGGCGACGACGGGGGGGTGCCACCGTGGGACCTCACCGATGCCATCGACCGTGGGGACCGGTCAGCGGCGCTGGAGCTCCTCCAGCGCATGGTGGGCCAGGGCGACCGCCACCCGTTCCAGGTGCTCAGCACGCTGCACTCGCACTTCGCCCGGATGCTGCGGCTCGACGGCGCCGAGGTGGCGGGGGAGAAGCAGGCGGCCGAGCTGCTCGGCCTCAAGGGCTCGACGTTCCCCGCCAAGAAGGCGCTGGGGCAAGCGCGCCGCCTCGGGCACGACCGCATCGTCCGCGCCATCGGGCTGCTCGCCGAAGCCGACCTCGACCTGCGCGGCGGCAAGGCCTGGCCGGACCACCTCGTGCTCGAGGTGCTCGTGGCCCGCCTGGCCAGCCTGTCGCGGTGATCTAGCCGGCGCTCTGGTTGATCTTCTTCGCCAGCCGGCTCTTGCGGCGGGCGGCGGCGTTCTTGTGGATGACGCCCTTGGCGGCCGCGGTGTCGATCCGCTTCTGGGCCACGCGGGCGAGCTCCACGACGTCCTCGGCGCCCTCGGCGGCGGCGGTGACGGCCTTCTTGGTGCGCGTCTTCACCTCGCTGCGGACCGCCTTGTTGCGCTCGGTGCGCTTGACGGTCTGCCGGTTGCGCTTGATCTGGCTCTTGATGTTCGCCATGTCCTCGGCCCCTCCGCGGGGCTGCGATCGTGTTCTGTAGGGCGGGACAACCTACCGCCTCCCGGCGATTCTCGTCACATCTGGCCCCGTCGGTACCCTTGAACGCCCGCCCATGGACCTCAGCCGCCTCCGCAACCTCTCCATCGTGGCGCACGTCGACCACGGCAAGAGCACGCTCGCCGATCGCCTGCTCGAGCTGTGCGGAGCCGTCGACCCCCGGGACATGCGGGCGCAGTACCTCGACTCGATGGACATCGAGCGGGAGCGGGGGATCACCATCAAGCTGCAGTCGGTCCGGCTCGACTACCGCGACCACGTGGTGAACCTCATCGACACCCCCGGCCACGTGGACTTCGGCTACGAGGTCTCCCGGTCGCTGGCGGCCTGCGAGGGCGTGATCCTGCTGGTGGACGCCGCCCAGGGCATCGAGGCGCAGACGCTCGCCAACTGCTACCTGGCGCTGGAGAACGACCTCGAGATCGTGCCGTGCCTCAACAAGCTCGACCTCCCCGCCGCCGACCCCGATCGCGCCGCGGCGGAGATCGAGCAGGTGCTGGGCATCCCGGCCGGTGACGTGCTGCGCATCAGCGCCAAGACGGGCGCCGGCGTGGCCGACCTGCTCGACGCCGTGATCGAGCGCATCCCCCCGCCCACCGGCGATCCCGCGGCGCCGCTGCAGGCCCTCATCTTCGACTCCTACTACGACAGCTACCGAGGGGTCGTGTCGTCGGTGCGCGTGATGACCGGCACGCTGAAGACCGGCTCCCGCGTGCGGTTCATGCAGGCCGGGGCCATCCACGACGCCGACGAGATCGGCGTGCGCCGTCCCGACCACACCCCGGTCGCGTCGCTGGGTCCCGGAGAGACCGGGTACCTCATCGCCGGGATCAAGGACGTGCGGGAGGCCCGCTCGGGCGAGACCGTCACGGACGCCAGCCGACCTGCCGCCGGTGCGTTGGAGGGGTACCGAGAGCCCAAGCCGATGGTGTTCTGCGGGCTGTACCCGATCGACGGGGACCAGTTCTCCGACCTCCGCGACGCGCTCGAGAAGCTGCGCCTGAACGACGGGTCCTACACCTACGAGCCCGAGACCTCTGGCGCGCTGGGCTTCGGGTTCCGGTGCGGCTTCCTCGGCCTGCTGCACATGGAGATCATCCGTGAGCGGCTCGTCCGGGAGTTCGACCTCGACCTCATCGCCACAGCTCCGTCGGTCGCGTACGAGGTGTACAAGACCGACGGCGACGTCCTGGAGGTGTCGAACCCGTCAGCGCTGCCCCCGGTGACGGAGATCGACCACATCGAGGAGCCGATGCTCACCTGCACGATCCTCTCGCCGAAGGACTACACGGGCACGATCATGGAGCTGTGCCAGAACCGGCGCGGGGAGATGACCAAGCTCGAGTACCTCTCGCCCGAAAGGATCGAGCTCATCTACAAGATCCCGCTGGCGGAGGTCGTGCGTGACTTCTTCGACCAGCTGAAGAGCCGGACGCAGGGCTATGCGTCGCTCGACTACGAGCCGGCCGGGTACCAGCGCGCTGAGCTGGTGAAGGTCGACGTGCTCCTCAACAGCGTCCCCGCCGACGCCTTCTCCACGATCCTGCACCGCGAGAAGGCGCAGGACTACGGGCGCCGGATGACGGAGAAGCTGCGCGAGCTCATCCCTCGACAGATGTTCGACGTGCCCATCCAGGCCGCCATCGGCGGGAAGGTCATCAGCCGTGAGACGGTGAAGGCGAAGCGCAAGGACGTGCTCGCCAAGTGCTACGGCGGCGACATCACCCGCAAGCGCAAGCTGCTCGAGAAGCAGAAGGAGGGCAAGAAGCGCATGAAGAACATCGGGCGGGTCGAGGTCCCGCAGGAAGCGTTCATCTCGGCTCTACGCCTCGAAGACTGAGCTGATGGCCAGCGTCGTCGTCGATCTCAGCCACCCGTTCGGCCACGGGACGATCACGTACCCGGGCCTCCCGGCGCCCTCGATCGCGGATCACCTGAGCCGGGAGGAGTCGCGGGATCGCTACGCGCCCGGGGTGGAGTTCCAGATCGGGCGCATCGACATGGTGGCGAACACCGGGACGTACCTCGACACGCCGTTCCACCGCTACGCCGACGGCCACGACCTGAGCGGCCTCGACCTGTCACGCGTCGTCGACGTCCCCGGGGTCGTGGTGGACGGCGTCGAGCACGGAGACCTCGACGTGGCCGGCCGCGCCGTGCTGTTCCACACCGGCTGGGACGAGCACTGGGGGTCCGACGCCTACGGGGATCCGTCGCACCCCTTCCTCTCGACGGAGACCGTCCACCGGCTGATCGACGGGGGTGCGTCCGTCGTGGGCATCGACTCGGTGAACATCGACAGCACCGCCACCGGCGACCGCCCGGTCCACTCGGCGCTCCTCGCCGCCGGCATCCCGATCGTCGAGCACCTCACCAACCTGGGCGCGCTGCTGGGGCAGACGTTCCGCTTCACCGCCGCGCCTCCCGCGGTGGTGGGGATGGGAACGTTCCCCGTCCGAGCGGTCGCCGTCGTGGGCTGACGACCGGATCAGGCGTAGCGAGCGATCGCGCCCGCGGCCGCGTCGACGTAGCTGCCGCCGAACTTGATGGCGTGGACGACGAGCGGCGCGATCTGGTGAAGCGCGACGCGCTGCTCCCACCCCGGAGTGAGCGGGTGCGCCTCGGCGTAGGCGGCGAAGCACGTCGGTCCGAAGCCGCCGAACAGTCGCATCATCGCCAGGTCGAACTCCCGGTGCCCGCCGTGGGCGGCGGGGTCGATGAGCCAGCTGCGGCCCTCGGTGTCGACCACCCGGTTGCCGGCCCACAGGTCGCCGTGCAGGCGCGCCGGCGGCTCCGTCGCGCCCCCGATCTCCTCGAGCCGGTCGGTGTCGAGCTGCTCCAACGATGCGATGACGCGCTCCGGCAGGGCCTGTCCGGCGCGGGCCAGCCGCGCGAGCGGGGCCAGGCGCTGGGTGGCGTAGAACTCGGCCCAGCTCGCGCACGGCTCGTTCGGCAGACCGCGGCTCCCGGTGGTGCGCCGGTCCTCACGTCCGAAGGTGGAAGGCGCCGCCTGGTGAAGCGCGGCGAGGGCGCGACCCAGCGCGGCGTCGGTGTCGTGGCGCGCCGGGCCGAGGTCGATCCACTCGAGCACCAGGTAGGGCGGCTCGCCAGCGTCGCCATCGGACACGGCGAGCACCGCAGGGACCTCCACCGCCCCGGGCTCGGCGAGCCATCGGAGCCCGTTCGCCTCCGTGGTGAAGAACCCAGGCGGCGGGTCCGGATGGGTCTTGGCGAAGACCGTGCGCCCATCGTCGAGCACGAACCGGTGGGCCTGCGCGACGTCGCCGCCCCGCACGACAGCCGTCGAGACGACGCGAGCGCCGAGAGCGCGCCCCACAGCGTCCTCCAGCTCCATCTGGCCCATGGTGCCGCGATGGTCGAGCTCGGCGCTGCGCTGGTCGCCGCCTACGCGGGGGTTCCCTCGCGCAGGCGACGGAGGAGGTCGGCTTCGGTGAGCGAGGCGGGCGGAGCGCCCACGCGCGCCAGCTCGTTGGCCACCTCCTGCAACAGCGCGTTGACCGGCGTCGGTACGCCGTGCAGACGGCCGAGGAGCACGATCTCACCGTTGAGCAGATCGGTCTCCACCCGGCCGGTGCCGCGGGCGAGGCTCTGCCAGGTGGATCCCCCCTCGCGCCGGCGCCCGTTGATCCGTCGCATCCCGAGCAGGTCGCCCCTGCGCTCGGCATCTTCCGCGGGCGATGCGACGTCGATGTTCGCCGCCGCCAGCACCCGCTCGGCCTCGGCACGCGCCTCCGCGTAGAGCTCGCTCTCGCGGCCGATGGGCCCGACGGCCGCCTCGAGCGCGTTCCCGAGGTTCATCAGCAGCTTGGACCACTTGAACCGCATCACCGCGGGCTGGGGAAGCGAGCTGAAGGTGGACGTGGCGAACGCGGTGGAGATCGCCTCGGCACGCTCGTCGATGCCGCTCGGGTAGCGACCGACGTCGAGGATCCCGGTGATCGGCGCGGACGACGCCTCGACCACCCCGGGCTCGAGGTAGGTGCCCGGGAGCATCACCGGCACCGCATAGGTGTTCGGCGTCCTCCGCAGCACCTGGCGCTCGTTGTCCACGCCGTTCTGGAGGCAGGCGATGGCGAGGTCGGCCGGCCCCGCCGCCAGGGCGCCGAGCGCCTCTGGCGTGTCCTGGCCCTTCACCGCCAGGAGCACCACGTCGTCGCTCGTGAGGGTGAGCTCGGACGGGTGCGACACGACCGGCAGCGCCACCCGCACCTCGTCGTCGGGGGAGCGGATCACGAGGCCGTCGGCGGCGATCGCCTTGCCGTGGTCGCCCCGGGCCACCAGCACCACGTCGTGGTCGTGCTGGGCCAGGCGGCCACCGACCACGCCGCCGACCGCCCCCGCACCGACCACGACGAACCGCATCCAGCCAGGCTGCCACGCCTGGGACCTGCTCCGGACCGCTGGCACTCGGTAGCATCGAGTGCCAGGTACGCCCATGCTCGACGAACGCAAGGCCGCCATCCTCCGGGCCGTCGTGGAGGAGTACATCGACACCGCCCAGCCGGTGGGCTCCGCGCACGTCGTCCAGTCGGCGGCGGTGGCGGTGTCCTCGGCGACGGTCCGCAACGACATGGCGGCCCTCGAGCAGGAGGGCTACCTGCGCCAACCGCACACGAGCGCCGGTCGGATCCCCACGGAGAAGGGCTACCGCTTCTTCGTCGACCACCTCGGCCAGCCGCCGAGCCTGCGACGCCAGGACGCCGTGCAGGTGCGGTCGTTCTTCGAGAAGACGCACGGCGAGCTCGAGCAGATGCTCCAGGACACCTCGCGGCTCCTCGGTGACCTCACCACCTACGCCGGCGTCGTGGTGGGGCCCGGCAGCAGCGACACCGTCGTGCGCTCGATCCAGCTCGTCGGCATCTCGCCCACGATCGCCCTGGTGCTGATGGTGCTCTCCACCGGTTCCGTGGAGAAGCACACCCTCGAGCTCACCGATCCGGTGGGCGAGGAGCGGCTCGGCGCGGCGACGGCACACCTCAGCGCGCACCTCACGGGGGCGAGCCGACACGACCTGGGCGATCCGCCGCCCACCGGCGACGAGGCCACCGATGCGCTCTGTCGCCAGGCCATCGCCACCCTTGCGCGCGAGCGCGGCGAGGTGCCGGACCAGGTGTTCGTCGGCGGCCAGTCGCAGGTGGCGCGCGCGTTCGATGCCATCGAGACGGTGCGCGAGGTCCTCGGCGTCCTCGAGCAGCAGTACGTGGTGGTCACGCTGCTGCGCGACGTCCTCGATCGCGGCCTGCAGGTCGCGATCGGCACGGAGACGGGGATGGCGCCGCTGGCGGACTGCGCGCTGATCGTCGCCCCGTACCGGGCCGAGGGCGAGCCGGCCGGCACGATCGGCGTCCTGGGCCCGAGCCGCATGGACTACCAGCAGGCGATGGCGGCGGTCGCCGTCGTGAGCCGTCGGCTGTCACAGCGCTTGAGCGACGGCTGAGGTGGCCACCGACTTCTACGAGCTGCTGGAGGTGCCGCGGGACGCCTCGGCCGACGACCTCAAGCGCGCATACCGCCGGCTGGCCCGTGAGCTGCACCCGGACACCAACCCTGACCCGGCCGCCGAAGACCGCTTCAAGGAGATCACGGTCGCCTACGAGGTGCTCTCCGACCCCGAGAAGCGAGCGCGCTACGACCGGTACGGCGCCGAGGGGCTGGCGGGCGACGCCGCCGGGTTCGGGGGCGGCCTGAACGACATCTTCGATGCCTTCTTCGGGTCGGGCAGCCCCTTCGGCGGGGGGCGCCGGGGCCCGGCGGGGCCGCCACGGGGCCAGGACATCGAGGTCGTCGCCGACCTCGCCTTCGAGGACGCCGTGTTCGGCGCCCGTCAGTCGGTCAGCGTGCGCACCGCCGTCCCCTGCACCACCTGCGAGGCCACGGGCGCGCAGCCCGGCACCGAGCCGATCACCTGCCTGGAGTGCGCGGGGGCTGGCCAGGTGCAGCGGGTCCGGCAGAGCTTCCTCGGCCAGATGGTCACCAGCTCCGTGTGCCCGCGCTGCGGCGGTCAGGGCCAGGTGATCAGCGACCCGTGCCCCACCTGCCGAGGCGAGGGCCGCACGGTGGAAGAGCGGACGTACACCGTCGACATCCCCGCCGGCGTCGACACGGGCTCCACCCTGCGCCTCACGGGACGAGGTGCGGTGGGCCCCCGCGGCGGTGGCCACGGTGACCTCTACGTGCGGGTGCGGATCCACCCGCACGACCGCTTCGTGCGGGACGGCGTCGACCTCCGCTGCGAGCTGCCGATCTCCTTCACGCAGGCGGCCCTCGGCGCTCACCTCGAGTTCGAGACGCTCGACGGCACGGAAGACCTCGTGATCCCGCGGGGGACGCCCACGGGCACCGAGTTCCGTCTCCGCGCACGAGGGGTGCCCCACCTGGAGCGCCGCGGCCGTGGCGACCTCATCGTGCGCGTGTCGGTGGACGTTCCCACGGACCTCGACGAGGAGCAGGAGGAGCTGCTCCGGCAGCTCGCGTCGCTGCGCGGGGACGAGGTCGCGCCCGCCGACGCCGGGTTCTTCTCGCGGATCCGCTCGGCGTTCCGCTGAGCGGTCGCGCCGTGCCTGCGCACCCCGCCGATCACCCCGGCCCGTTCGCGCTCGTCGCCGACCTCGACGCGCCGCGACTGGCGACAGCCGACGCCCACCACCTCTCGCGCGTGCTGCGGCTGCGCTCGGGCGATCCCCTCGTCCTCGGCGATGGCGCCGGCCGCTGGCGCCCGGCGCGGTTCGGCGAGCCGCCCGAACCGACCGCACCGATCGTCGTCGCCGCCCCCGAGGCCCCGGAGATCACCGTCGGCTTCGCCCTGGTGAAGGGCGACCGCCCGGAGCTGGTGGTGCAGAAGCTCACCGAGCTCGGTGTCGATCGCATCATCCCCTTCCGCGCCGCCCGGTCGGTGGTCCGCTGGGACGAGGACCGAGCTGAGCGCGCGGTGGTCCGACTGCGCGCCGTGGCGCGGGCCGCGGCCCAGCAGGCCCACCGCCCGTGGCTCCCGCAGGTGGAGGAGGTGGCGGACTTCGACGACCTCCTCACCCTGCCCGGCGCCGCCCTCGCCGACCGGTCGGGCGGGCCGCCCAGCCTGGACCACCGGGTGGTGCTGGTCGGACCGGAGGGTGGTTGGGCCCCGGAGGAGTCCGCCGCGGCCGTGCGGGCCTCGCTGCCGAAGGTCGCCATCGGGCTCCACGTGCTGCGCGCGGAGACGGCTGCGGTCACCGTCGGCGCGCTCCTGACCGGCCTCCGTGCTGGGATCGTGACCAGGAACCTCGGGGGATGAGCAGGATAGTCACGCTGGGTGGTTGAACATGACCACGTATCGCGCGTAGATTGGCGAAGCGGGAGATCCGGGCGGAAGCCAGGCCAACCCGATTTTGGGGCGATCCTGGGAGGATGGGCAGACGATGACCGAGAACGACGAGGGCGACGTCACCGGCGCCTATGCCGGCAAGGTCGGCACGCGCCTCCGAGCCATCCGACGCCAGAAGCGCCTGTCGCTGCAGGACGTGGAAGCGGCGTCGAGCCAGGAGTTCAAGGCCTCGGTGCTCGGGGCCTACGAGCGGGGCGAGCGGGCCATCTCGGTGCCGCGCCTCCAGCGCCTCGCTCGGTTCTACCGGGTGCCGGTGGACCAGCTCCTCCCGGGCGACGACGGCCCCGACTTCGGGCCCCGGCCCGGCGACGGCGACCTCGTGATCGACCTGAGCACGCCTCGCAGCGCCGCACGCGAGGGTGCGGTGAAGCTCGACCTCACCGCCATGGAGCGCACCGAGGGCACCGAGGCGGAGATGCTGGCTCGCTACCTGCGGATGATCCAGGTGCAGCGCGGCGACTTCAACGGCCGGGTGCTCACCGTGCGCCGTGACGACCTCCGTGCGATCGCGTGCATCCTCGACGTGACGCCCGACCTGGCGGTCGACCGCCTCGAGGGCCTCGGCGTGCTGTACACCCCCAGCCTCACCTCCGCCGCCGCCACGTCGTAGATCAGCCGCCGGCGCGGCACGATGGGCGGGTGGACGCGCCCGCCCCGTTCGGTGTGTACCTGCACGTGCCGTTCTGCGCGGCTCGGTGCGACTACTGCAGCTTCGCCACCTGGACGGACCGCGCCCACCTGATCGAGGGGTACCTCGGCGCGTGCCGCAGCGACGCCGATCGGCTCGTGGCCGCCGGCATGCCGCCGGCGACGTCGGTGTTCGTCGGGGGCGGCACGCCGACGCTCGTGGCTCCCGGAGACCTCGTGGCCGTGCTCGATCGGATCCCCCGCACCGAGGACGCTGAGGTCACGGTCGAGTGCAACCCCGACGACGTCACCGCCGCCCTGCTCGACGCGTACCGGGCGGGAGGCGTGAACCGGCTGTCGTTCGGGGTGCAGTCGACGTCGGCCCACGTGCTGCAGGCCCTCGGGCGCACGCACGACCGCGCCAACGTGGAGCGATCGGTAGGGCTGGCGCGCGCCGCAGGGTTCTCCTCGTTCAACCTCGACGTGATCTACGGCGGCGCGGGGGAGACGCTGGACGACTGGTCGCACACGCTCGACGACGTCGTCGCCCTCGACCCACCCCACGTCTCGGCCTACGCCCTCACGGTGGAGGCGGGGACGCCGCTCGCCGCCGATCCCGAGCGCCACCCCGACGACGACGACCAGGCCGACAAGTACCTCGCCGCCACCGAGCGGCTGGCAGCGGCCGGGTACGACTGGTACGAGATCTCGAACTGGGCGAAGCCCGGCCACGAGTGCCGCCACAACCTCCTGTACTGGACGATGGGGGAGTACCAGGGCGTCGGGTGCGCCGCCCACTCGCATCGCGAGGGCCGCCGGTTCTGGAACCTCCGCACCCCCGATCGCTACATCGACGCCGTGGAGCGGGGCGACGTGCCGGAGGCAGCCGGCGAGCGGCTCGACGACGACGCCCGCGCCCTGGAGGCGCTGCAGCTGAGCCTCCGCACCCGGCACGGCGTGCCGGCAGCCGCCCTTGCCGGCGAGGACCTCGACGGCCTCGTCGCCCCGCACCCGCGCCACGCGGACCGTGTGGTGCTCACGGTGCAGGGACGGCTGCTCGCCAACGAGGTCGCGCTGCGCCTCCGCTGACGACAGGCGCTTTTCAGAGCACGGACGACACGAGAGGTGCAGACTCGTCAGGAGACGGCGGACGAGCCAGGGAGGCACCAATGTTCGTGCAGATCATCGAAGGCACCACCAGCGACCCCGAGGCGCTCAGGGCGGCGGGCGACGCCTGGCAGGAGGAGGTCCGTCCGGGGGCGATCGGCTTCCTCGGCGTCACGGCCGGCGCTGCCCCCGACGGACGCGCCTTCACCCTGGTTCGCTTCCAGGACGAGGCGTCAGCGCGGGCGAACAGCGAGCGGCCGGAGCAGGGGGCGTGGTTCGAGAAGCACCTGGCCGGCGGCTACGACGGTCCCCCCACCTTCACCGAGTCGAGCGACGTCATCGAGTTCATGGGGGGAGGGTCCGACGACGCGGGCTTCGTGCAGGTGATGAAGATCAACGGCGTCGATCGCCAGAAGCTCGAGGCGCTCGACAGCGTGTTCGAGAAGTTCGCTGGCGAGCGGCCCGACATCCTCGGCGGCCTGCGGGCGTGGACCGGGTCTGACAGCTGCGTCGACGTGATGTACTTCACCAGCCAGGAGGAGGCTCGCAAGGGCGAGGCCGCGGACGTCCCCGAGGAGCTCCAGAAGGCGATGGCCGACTTCGGTGCGATGGCCCAGGTCGACTTCATCGATCTCCCCGATCCGGAGCTGCGATAGCACCTGTTGCCCCGGCCCGCCCAGGGTGCTGTGATACCGAGGTGCCGCTCGCTGGGGGCGGCGCCAGCCGAGGGGGTCGGGGTTGGGGCGCGACCTGGGGCCGCTCGAACAGATCGAGCGGGCGGTGCAAGAACGGGCGAAGGACATCTCCCTCGAGATGGCCGGGCCCGGCAAGGACAAGCTGCGAGCGCTGATCGCCGACGAGGTCGCGCGCTGGTCCGACGACCACCGACACGGCCTCCGCCCCTACGACCTGGCCGACCCCGACCTCGTCGCCGAGCGCGCCTACCGCAACCTGGCCGGCTACGGCCCGCTCGAGCCGCTCCTCGCTGACGACGACGTCTGGGAGGTGATGGTCAACAGCCCGCACGCCATCTTCGTGAAGCGGCACCGAGGCGCGTCCGGGTACCACGACGAGGTCTTCCACGATGACGAGCACGTCATCCGGATCCTCACGAAGATCCTCGATGACGCCGCTGGGTCGCACCGCAAGCTCGATCCGTCAGAGGGCCTGCAGGATGCGCAGCTCGATGACGGCGCCCGCGTGCACATCGTGCACGGCGACGTGAGCCGCGGCGGCCACGTGATGGTGAACATCAGGAAGTTCACCGGGGTGGCGTTCCACCGGCTCGACGAGCTGGTCGAGCGCAACATGCTGTCGGCCGATGCCGCCACGTTCCTGGCCGAGTGCGTCCACGCTCGCCAGACGATCGTCATCGCCGGCGCACCCGGCTCGGGGAAGACCACGTTGCTCTCGTGCTGCGCGGCCGAGCTCGATCCCGCCCTCCGCGTCGTGGTCGCAGAGGAGGTCTTCGAGGCCGATGTGCCGCTGCCGAACGTCGCCAGCATGCAGACCCGGCCGGCGCGACCCGATCGGCCCGCCGTCGACCTCCGCAAGCTCGTTGCCGGCTTCCTCCGCATGGCCCCCGACGTGGCGATCGTCGGGGAGGTCCGAGATCGCGAGGCGCTGCCCCTGTTGTTGACGCTCTCCTCGGGCGTGAAGGGGTTCACGACCATCCACGCGGGCTCCGCCCGTCAGGCGCTGACCCGCCTCCGGTTCATCTGCCAGCTGTCGGAGGCGGCCAGCGAGCTGCCGCTGTCCGCCCTCAACACGCTCGTCAGCGAGAGCATCGACGTCGTCGTCCACTGCGCGCGTGGCGACGACGGTCCGCAGGTCACGGAGATCGTCGCTGTGGAAGACCTCGCCTCGGGCGTGGAGTCTGCACAGTTCACCGTCACCCCGGTGTTCGCTCGTGGCGGCGATGGAGCCCTGCGGTGGACGGGAAACGTGCCGAGCCGGCTCGGGCGCACCCTCGCCGACCAGGGCCGTCCCGTCCGCGAGCTCCTGGGCGCTCGACCGGCGGTGGATGGGTCGTGACCGGGTTGGTGCTCGCGTGCCTGGCGGCGGCGGGGACGTACCTGCTGTACACGTCGCTCGCGCTCGGCATGCGTGACCTGCGAGTCCCCTCGGGTCGCGTCGATCGCGGCGATCGTCGGCGCGACTGGCTCGTGCAGGCGGGCCTCGCCGACGTCCCCGTGCGCGACCTGGCCGCCGTCATCGTCACGCTGGCCGTCCTCGGCGGTCTGGCGGCGTACGCGATGTTCGGCGGGGTCTTGCCCGCGATCGCGGTGGCGACCTTCGCCGCCACGTTCCCGTTGGCGTCGTACCGATCGCGGCGACGCGCCCGCCGGGCGGCGGCGATGGACGCGTGGCCGCGGCTGCTGGAGGAGCTCCGGATCCTCACCTCGTCGCTGGGTCGGTCGATCCCTCAGGCGCTGTTCGAGGTGGGCCGTCGTGCACCGGAGGAGCTGCAGCCGGCGTTCTCGAGCGCGCACCGGGAGTGGCTGCTCTCGACCGACTTCGTGCGCACGCTGCGCGTGCTCAAGGCGAACCTGGCCGATCCGACGGCGGACGCGGTCTGCGAGACGCTGCTCGTCGCCCACGAGGTGGGTGGCACGGACCTCGATCGGCGGCTCGAAGCGCTCATCGACGATCGCGTCCAGGACGCGCAAGGTCGCAAGGATGCTCGGGCGAAGCAGGCGGGCGCACGGTTCGCCCGGCGCTTCGTCCTGATCGTGCCGGCGGGGATGGCCATGGCGGGGATGTCCATCGGGACCGGGCGCGCGGCCTACCAGACCGCCTCGGGCCAGCTCCTCGTCGCGGTGGCGATCCTGATGGTGATCGGGTGCTGGGTGTGGGCGGGTCGGATCATGACCCTGCCGGAGGAGCAGCGGGTCTTCGATGCCTAGGTTGCTCGCAGCCTCGGCGCTGGCGCTGGTCGTCGGCACGACGCTCGTGCTGTCCGAGCTGCGATGGTTCAGCCGGCAGCCGCTGGTCGACCGCCTGCGACCGTACGGGCCCGGGTCGGCCCAGCAGGTCTCCGCGCGAGCGGGCGTGCTGTCGGTCTCCTCGCTGAGCGAGGTCGTCGGCCCGCTGGCGAGGCACCTCGGAGAGCGGCTCGCCGGGCTGCTCGGGGTCAGCGAAGACCTCTCGGTGCGGCTGGGGCGCGTGCACTCGTCCATGGACGCGACCTCGTTCCGCGTCCACCAGCTCGGCTGGAGCGCGGTCGGGTTCGGCGCGGGATCGCTCCTCGCCGCTGCCCTCCGCCCTCCGCTCGCCGTGATGCTGCTCCTCGTGGTGGGCGGTGCCGCACTGGGGTTCCTGATCGTGGAGCAGCAGCTCGCCTCGCAGTCGGAGCGTTGGAAGCGGCGGATCTTCCTCGAGCTGCCGGTCCTCAGCGAGCAGCTCGGCATGCTGCTGGGCGCGGGCTACTCGCTCGGCGGCGCGCTGAACCGCCTCGCCGGCCGCGGGTCCGGAGCATGCGTCCAGGATCTGGCGGGTGTGTGCGGTCGCATCCGACAGGGCCTCTCCGAGGTGGACGCCCTTCGGGAGTGGGCCGCGGTGGCCGACGTGGACGCGCTCACGCGGCTGGTCGCCGTCCTGTCGCTCAACCGCGAGGCGGGTGACCTGGGTCGCCTCGTCGCCGACGAGGCTCGCTCGATCAGGCGCGAGGTGCAGCGGGAGCTCATCGAGCAGATCGAGCGTCGGGCCCAGCAGGTGTGGATCCCGGTGACGGTCGCGACGCTCGTCCCGGGCGCGGTCCTCCTGGCCGTCCCCTTCCTCGAGGCGCTCCGCCTCTTCTCCAGCTCGTGATGCAGAAAGGAACGTGATGAACGATCGACTACGGGCTGCTTCCGCCGACCTGCTGCGTTGGTGGACGCTGCCGCCGGAGCACAGGCGCGCGACCGGTGATCGCGGCGAGGGCGTGATCAGCGCCGCCATCGCCGTGCTGATCATGGCCGGGATCGGCGCGCTGATGTGGGTGGGCTTCAAGACGATCTGGGAGGACACCGAGGGCAACACCAAGGACAAGGTCTCCGAGATCGGCGAGTGACGTGGCCGTCCGAGCGCCATCGGAGGAAGGGGCCGGGCTCCTCTCCTCGGCGGCCGGGGTCGTCGTCTTCCTCGTCTTCTTGATGTTCGCGGTGCAGCTCCTCTTCGGCCTCTACTCCTCGTCCACCATCACCGCAGTGGCGAACGACGCCGCGACCCGCGCCGCCAGCGCCAACGCGCCGCCACTGGACGTGATCGAAGCGGAGGCGCGCGCCAGCCTCGGCGAGGTCGGGAAGACGGCCTCGTTCCGGTGGGACGTCGACGATGCCGACGGCGACGGGACCTCCGACACCGTCGTGCTCGAGGTGGTGGCGCGACCGCCCCGCTTCATCCCGCGCTCGCTCGGCAACACCATCGGCGTCGAGGAGGTCCGTCGGGTCGTGCGAGTCCGGGCCGAGCGGGCGACGTGACCGGCGCTCGGTGCCAGGGGGATGCCGGTCAGGTCGGGGGGATCGAGGCCCTCCCGTTCGGGCTGCTGATCTTCGTGGTCGGATCGCTGCTGATCGCCAACGCCTGGGCGGTGGTGGATGCCAAGTTCGCGACCGACGCCGCCGCCCGCCAGGCGGTGAGGACCTTCGTGGAGGGTGACGACGAGGCCACGGCGAGGGAGGACGCCATCGCCGCCGGGCTCGCCGCGATCGACGGGCACGGGCGCGACGCAGATCGCGCCCGGATCGCGGCGGTGGGCGGGCTCTCGCTCACACGCTGTGCGAGGGTCACCTTCGAAGCGGAGTACGACGTCCCGTCGCTCACGCTCCCGTTCATCGGCGGATACGGGCCAGCGCCGCTGCACGTCCGCTCGGCCCACTCCGAGCTCGTCGACCCGTATCGAAGCGGTGTGCCCGGATCGGCGGTCGCGTGCCCGTGATGCGCCGCCGCGATCGGGGCAGCGTCTTGATGCTCATGCCTGCAGGCGTGCTCGTCACCCTGCTGCTCGGCGCCATCGCCTTCGACCTGTCGGTGGTCTTCCTCCGCCAGCGACAGGCCAGTGCCCTCGCGGTGGACGTCGCCAACGACCTGGCGACCGCGGCGCTCGACGAAGCCGCCTTCCGAGCCGACGGCACGTACCGGATCGACCCGGACCGCGCCGACGAGCTCGGCCAGACCTTCGTGGCCGCCAGCGACCTGGCCGAGGACGTCATCGCCCTGGAGGTCTCGGTGCTGGGGACGGACGCCGTCGAGGTGCGCATCGTCCTCGACGTCGACTACGTCTTCGCCAAGGCGATCCCCGGAGCGTCGGACGGGACCACGGTCGAAGCATCCGCGACCGCGCTCGCCAGCCCGACCTGACGAGCGCTGGTCGGTTCGCCGCTCACGGCGGAGGGGTGCCACCATCGACGGATGACGATCATCAAGATCAACGCCATCACCGTCGCGGCCGACAGCGGCGACGAGCTGGCACAGCGGTTCGCCAAGCGAGCGGGCGCGGTGGACGATCAGGACGGCTTCGAGGGCTTCGAGCTGCTCCAGCCCACCGACGACCGCACCACCTGGCTGGTGGTCACCCGCTGGCGCGACGAAGAGGCCTTCGACGCGTGGGTGAGCAGCCCGGCGTTCGGCGCCGGTCACCAGAGCGAGGCCAAGGGCGACGGCACGGCCGGCGGCCACCCCCACGGTCACGGCGGCGGGGACGCTCCGCGGCCCGTCGGCGTGTCGTCCGAGCTCTGGAGCTACAAGGTCGCGGGCGGCTCGGCAGGCAACGCCGACTGACCCCGGCCGGCGAGCGCTAGGCCGTCTGGGGGCCGCGGACGAGGCGGCCGGGCAGCTCGCCCGTGAACTCGTCCTCGGCGACCGTCTGCACCCCCGCCACGAAGGTGGCCGCGTAGCCCCGGGCTCGCTGCACCAGCCGGCGTCCCCCGGCGGGCAGGTCGAACGCCATGTGGGGGAGCCCGAAGGTGAGGCCGTCGAGGTCGATCAGGTTCAGGTCGGCGCGCCGACCCGGGGCCACCAGCCCGCGATCGTGCAGGCCGAACAGGGCCGCGGTCTGCTGCGTCTGCCGGTGCACGACGTGCTCGAGGGGCAGCGTGGGCCCGCGCTGACGGTCGCGGGTCCAGTGGGTGAGCATGAAGGTGGGCGTCCCACCGTCGCAGATCGCACCGCAGTGGGCGCCAGCGTCGGACAGGCCCATGCGCGTGTGCGGATGGCGCGTGGCCTCGAAGGTCATCGACAGGTCGCCGTAGCTGTAGTTGAAGAAGGGCGCGTAGACCATGCCGTTCCCGTCGTCACCGGTGAGCTGGTCGACGAGCACCGCCATCACCGGCACGCCGCGGGCGGCCGCGATCGCGGCGATCGAGGTGTCGGCGGTCGGCTCGTAGTCGATGTCGGGACCGTCGACCGGCCACATGCGAGCCGCCTTGTCGAGCACGACGCGCTGGAAGAACCCGTCGTCGTCCGGGACCTCGTGCACGAGGCGGTGGTGCCGCTCGGGGTCGGCCAACGCCGCGAGCCGGGCCGGCATCGGGAGGTCGGCGACCTCGGCGTACGCGGGGTGGAAGAGCAGCGGGTGCACGCTGCCGTGGAGGCAGTAGAGGATGCCGATCGACCGCCCGGCCACCTGCGCCACGATGTCGAGGCCGTGCTCCTGCGCATCGTCGAGCTGTCGGAGCACCTGGCGCCAGACGTCCGGGTCCTGGTCGGGCTGGTTGAGGTTCACGCTCACCGTTCGGCCCGACCGGCGGGCGAGGTCGACCATCCACGGCCACTCGTGGATGGGCACGCGTGCGTGGTCGGGCGCGAACTGGAACACGCCGTGACCGGCGCGGGCGAGGGCGTCGCCGATGGCGAGGAGCTCGTCGGGAGCGGCGTCGGTGCCCGGGACGAGCTCGCCGTCCTTCGAGCGGTGCAGCGGGGTGCGGCTCGTCGAGAACCCGAGCGCACCCGCTCGCAGCGCCGCCTCGACCAGCTCGGACATCTGGAGGGCGTCGTCGGCGGTGGCGGGCTCGTTGGCGGCGCCGCGGTCGCCCATCACGTAGGCGCGCAGCGGCCCGTGGGCGATCTGGGCCCCGACGTCGAGGACCTTCGGCTGCCGCTCCACGGCATCGAGGTACTCCGGGAAGCTCGTCCACTCCCAGGTGATGCCCTCGGTCATGGCGGAGCCCGGGATGTCCTCCACGCCCTCCATCAGGGCGATGAGCCACTCGTGGCGGTCGGGCCGAGCCGGCGCGAAGCCGACACCGCAGTTGCCCATCACCACGCTGGTGACGCCGTGCCACGAGCTCGGCGTGAGCCAGGCGTCCCAGCTGACCTGGGCGTCGTAGTGCGTGTGCACGTCGACCCACCCGGGGGTGAGCAGGCGACCATCGGCGTCGATGACCCGATGCGCGGCTGCCGTGGGGGCGGTGCCGGCGGCGGTCACCTCCGTCACCCGACCGCTCTCCACGACGACGTCGGCGGCGCGCGCGGATGCTCCGGAGCCGTCGACGAGGTTCGCACCGCGGATCACGAGGTCGCTCACCCCGCCAGTCCAGCAGACGGACTGGCGCCGCGCCGCGGCGGCACGGAAGGCTCCTCGTCCGTGACCCTGCGCGAGCTCCACGCCGGCTTCGCGTGGGTCGTGGTCGGCACCAACGCCGCGGTGGGCGCGTGGGCGCTCGGCGCTCACTGGGTCGAAGGCCTCCGATCACGCCACCTGTGGCGCGCCACCGTGGTCGCCGAGCTGACGATCGTGGCGCAGGTGGTGCTCGGCGTCCTGCTGGTGACGGTGGGCGACGTCGAGGTGGCGCAGTTCCACGCGTTCTACGGGTTCGTGGCCCTGGCCACCGTGGGCATCATCTACAGCTACCGGCACCAGCTGCGCGAGCACCTCTACCTGCTGTACGGCCTCGGCGGCCTCTTCCTCATGGGCCTGGCGCTGCGAGCCGTGGTGATCTCGCCCGTGCCGTAGGGCCTCGCTACAGGTGGACCACCGGGCACGTGAGGGTTCGGGTGATCCCGTCGATCATCTGCACGCGGCTCACCACCATCTTCCCCAGCTCGTCGACCGTGGTCGCTTCGGCGCGCGCGATGACGTCGTAGGGGCCCGTGACGTCCTCCGCCGACACCACGCCCTCGATGCCGTCCACCTCCACGGCCACCTGCGCCGCCTTGCCGACCTCTGTCTGGATGAGGATGTACGCGCTGACAGCCATCGGGCCTCCTTGCCTGATCCTGGCTGATCGTAGCCATGCGCCGAACCGCCTCAGGATCGAAGGGGACGAGCAGGAGATCGCGGCCGGGAGGACGAACTGTCGGATCGTGGACGCACACGATCGACTCGTGCAACGGGTGGGCCAGGAGCTCGACGACGTCCTCGGCACGCTCCAGCTGATCCAGGGCGACGACGTCCTCGAGTCGCACCTGTTCGACCAGCTCGTCGACCTGCTCGTGGAAGGCCTGTTCCTCGACCTCCGGCAGCGCTACCTCGACGGCACCGTGGAGCGCGAGGCGTACGTGGAGGAGCTGGCCGGCCTGGCCGACCTCTGCCGGGACGCGGGCTTGCTCCCGCTGCCCACGCGCGACGGCTGACGCCACGCCCGTCGGGTAACGTCCACCCCCCGCCCGCGCGCTCGCGCGGGCACCGGCGCGCGTCCGGGGAGGTGCGGTGCGGCTCTACGTCGAGGTGGCCCGGCGCACCTACGCGCGCACGAGCACGTACCGCAGAGCCACCGTGGCCGGCGTGTTCACCAACACCATCTTCGGCTTCCTGCTCGCCTACGTGCTGCGCGCCGTCTACACCGAGCGGCCCCTCGTCGGGTCCTTCGACGTCACGGACGCGGTCACGTTCACCTTCGTGGCGCAGGGGCTCCTCATGCCGCTCGGCCTCTTCAGCACCACCGAGATCGCCGACCGCATCAAGACGGGAGACGTCATCGTCGACCTCCAGCGGCCCTTCGACCACCAGGCCTGGTGGGGAGCCGTCGAGTACGGGAAGGCGGGCTTCTACCTCCTGTTCCGGGGCATCCCGCCGTTCCTCGCCGGCGCCGTCGTGTTCCACCTGCACCTCCCGAGCGCCCCGACCTTCCTCGCCTTCCTCGGCGCGGTCGGGTTCGCCATCGGCATCTCCTTCGCGTACCGCTACCTCTTGCAGCTGAGCGCCTTCTGGTTGCTCGACGTTCGGGGACCGAACCAGCTCGGCCTCCTCGCTGCGCACTTCCTGTGCGGTGCCTACGTGCCGATCGTCTTCTTCCCGTCGTGGCTC
This sequence comes from Acidimicrobiales bacterium, assembly GCA_045807565.1. Lineage (GTDB taxonomy): Bacteria > Actinomycetota > Acidimicrobiia > Acidimicrobiales > VFJN01 > VFJN01. The sequence continues at coordinate 20,814 of JBJMHD010000049.1, forward strand.
GAGGCGGTGTGCCGCCTCCTGCCGTTCGCGTGGATGCTCCAGGTGCCGATCGAGGTGTGGTTGGGGGAGCACCGCGGCATCGAGCTCCTCGAGGTGTACGCCGCGCAGGTGGCTTGGCTCCTCGCACTGGTCGCACTCGGGCGGCTCGTCCTCGCCCGTGCCGTCCGCCGGGTGGTGGTGCAGGGTGGCTGAGGCGGTCGCGCAGCTCCGCATCTGGCGGCACCTCGTGGGGGCGAAGGTCCGATCGGGATGGCAGTACCGCGGGTCGTTCTGGCTGTTCCTCCTCAGCCAGACGGTCGTGATGTTCCTCGACTTCGGTGTGATCGTGGCGATCTTCACCAAGGTCGACTCGCTCGGGGGCTGGTCGGCCCAGGAGGTGGCCCTCCTCTACGGGATCAGCGGGGTGGCCTTCGGCACCGCCGACACCCTCGTCAGCGCCGTCGAGAACGCCAGCACCCACATCAAGGCCGGCACGTTCGACCTGTTCCTGCTCCGGCCGGTGTCACCGCTGCTCCACCTCACCGCCTCGGAGTTCGAGCTCCGGCGGATCGGGCGCGTGATCCAACCGGCCATCGTGCTCGTGGTCGCGCTCATGGTCGTCGACACCGAGTGGACGGTGGCGCGGGTGGCCCTCCTCCCGGTCACCGTCGCGGCCGGGACGGTGATCTTCGGCGCGGTGTGGGTGGCGACGTCGGCGATGGCCTTCTGGACGGTGGAGAGCCAGGAGATGGGGAACGCCTTCACCTATGGGGGGAACCTCGCCACGCAGTACCCGCTCGACGTGCTGGGCGACTGGCTCCGCCACCTGTTCACGTTCGTGTTCCCCCTCGCGTTCGTGGCGTACCTCCCGGCCAGCGAGATCCTCGGGAAGCCGACACCCCTCGACCTGCCCGACTGGACGGTGTGGGCATCGCCCGCCGTCGCGCTTCTCGCCGGCGTCGCCGCCCTCGCCATCTGGCGCACCGCGCTCGGGCACCACCAGAGCACGGGGTCATGACCGACACGCCGATCATCGAGGCCCGCGGGCTCGCCAAGACCTTCACCGTGCACCGCAAGGCCGGGCGGCTCCGCCGCCGGCGCGAGGAGGTCCACGCCGTGTCCGGCGTCGACCTGCTCATCGAGCCCGGTGCGATGGTCGGCTACATCGGCCCGAACGGTGCCGGGAAGTCGACGACGATCAAGATGCTCACCGGCATCCTGGTGCCGTCGGCCGGTCAAGTGCGCGTCGATGGGCTCGAGCCGAGCCGCCAGCGCACGGAGCTGGCGAGCCGGATCGGTGTGGTGTTCGGGCAGCGATCGCAGCTGTGGTGGGACCTCCCGCTGCGCGACAGCTTCGACCTCCTCCGACACGTGTACCGGGTGCCTGCCGGCCGTCACGCCCAGAACCTCGACCGCCTGGCCACGGGGCTCGACCTCGGACCGCTCCTCGACGTGCCCGTGCGCCAGCTGTCGCTCGGACAGCGGATGCGAGGTGAGCTCACCGCCGCGCTGCTGCACGATCCGTCGATCCTGCTCCTCGACGAGCCGACCATCGGGCTCGACGTGGTCAGCAAGGAGGCCGTGCGGGAGTTCCTCCTGGAGGTGAACCAGGAGCAGGGCACCACCGTGCTGCTCACCACCCACGACCTGGCCGACGTCGAGCGCCTGTGCGAGCGGCTGGTGATCATCGACCGCGGCACCCTGATCGAGGACAGCACGGTCGCGGGCATCACCGCTCGCTACGGCACCGAGCGGACCCTGGTGGTGGACCTCGCCGAGCCCGGCCCGCCCCTCCAGGTCGACGGCGCGCGCGTCACCCGCGTGGAGGGGCCCCGCCAGTGGCTGCGATTCCGGCGCGACGACGTCAGCGCGGCCGAGGTGCTCAACCGGGTGACGGCCCAGGCGGAGGTGCGGGACCTCGCCATCGAGGAACCGGACATCGAGAGCATCGTCCGCGAGATCTACGGTGGGTGACCGTGCGGATCCGGCCTCTCACGCTGGCGGCGGTGGGCGTGCTCTTCGCCGCCGTCGACCTCCGGCTCACCCAGGGCGACGCGCTCCCCGACGCCGTCGGATGGGCCCTGATCGGCTTCGCCGCCCACCGGCTTGGGATGCGCACGCCCGCCTGGCTCGCCGCCATCGCGAGCGTGGCCAGCCTGGCGGAGCTCCACCTCCCGTACCAGTGGCAGTCCTACGACGTCCTGTCCGGCCGCATCATCGAGCACCCGGGGCCGGGCACGGCCTACGACCAGCGGCTGATCTTCCTCGACGTCGACGGCGCCCGGCTGGGCCTGATGGTCCTCGGCGTGGGGCTGGGCGGTGCGGCCCTCACCATGGTGCTGCTCGAGCTCCGCCGCCGAGCGGCCACCACCACGGACGAGGAGTCCACCGAGCGCCTCGGGATCCTCGCGTGGGCGGTGCTGCTGGGGTGGACGCTGCCCTACGTGCTCATCGCGATCGGGTGGAAGATCAACGAGGGCGCGTTCGACCCCGTGTGGAACGGCCCGTGGGAGCTCGTCGCCCTGGTCGGCATCGGCGTCGCCGCGCTCGTGGCGCTGCTGTTCGCCACCACGTCGAACCGTCGGTGGAGCGCGTCCGACGACGAGATCGGTTCGCCGTGGGCGGACCTGATGGTGCCCGACCCGGACCTGCCGAGCAGCTAGCTCGGCTGGGCGAGGCGCTTGTCGAGGGCCGAGAGCTCCTCGGCGAGCGTGGCGGGGAGCGTGCCACCGATGCCGGCGTAGTGCTCCTCGATCTGCGGGAGCTCAGCCCGCCACGATCCCGGGTCGACGGAGGCGAGCTCGTCCATCACCGCGTCGGAGATGTCGAGGCCGGCGGTGTCGATCGCGCCAGGGGCTGGGACGCGCCCGATCGGCGTGTCGGTGGTCTCGCCGCGATCGTTGACGCGCTCGACGACCCACTTCAGCACGCGGCTGTTCTCGCCGAACCCAGGCCAGAGGAACTTGCCGTCCTCGCCCTTCCGGAACCAGTTCACCCAGAAGAGCTTGGGCAGCTGTGCGCCTTCGCGCTGGCCGATCTCCAGCCAGTGCTGGAAGTAGTCGCCCATGTTGTAGCCACAGAACGGGAGCATCGCGAACGGGTCGAACCGCAGCTTGCCGACCGCGCCCGCCTGGGCCGCCGTCGTCTCCGAGCTCATGATCGATCCGAGGAACACGCCGTGCTCCCAGTCGAAGCTCTCCGTGACGAGCGGGACGTTGGTCGCCCGGCGCCCGCCGAAGAGGATCGCCGAGATGGGCACGCCCTTCGGGTCCTCCCACTCGGGAGCGATCGACGGGCACTGCGACGCCGGCGCCGTGAACCGCGCGTTCGGATGGGCAGCCGGGGCATCGGAGCCCGGTGCCCAGTCGTTGCCCTTCCAGTCGATGACGTGCTCGGGCGGCGCCGAGAGGCCCTCCCACCACACGTCACCGTCGTCGGTGAGCGCCACGTTCGTGAAGATCGAGTTGGCGTGGAGGCTCGCGACGGCGTTCGGGTTCGTCTCCTCGCCCGTCCCCGGTGCGACGCCGAAGAACCCGGCCTCGGGGTTGATGGCGTAGAGGCGCCCGTCCTCGCCGAACTTCATCCAGGCGATGTCGTCGCCGACGGTCTCCACCTTCCAGCCGGGGAGGGTGGGGATCATCATCGCCATGTTCGTCTTGCCGCAGGCCGACGGGAACGCGGCGGCGACGTAGGTCTTCTCGCCCTCGGGGCTGGTGATGCCGAGCACCAGCATGTGC
>JBJMHD010000050.1:0-11160 GCA_045807565.1 Acidimicrobiales bacterium
GGGGGTGCGCGAAGCACGCCAGGCAGGCGTCGGCATCGTGACGGTTCTGGGCGTCGAGCAGCGCTCGCAACGTCGCCTCGCGCTGGTCGCGCTGCTTCACATCGATGGGCGTCACCGACACGCGGCGATCCTAGGCCTCGACGACGCTGGCCCCCTGGGCGGCGTCCAAGCCGTCCCACAGGAGGGACACCAGGTAGCCCACCAAGGTCTCCCGGGTCATCGTCTGGTCGTCCACCCACCAGTCGCCGGCCTGGTGGACGAGACCGATGATGCCGTAGGCCCACGGCACCGCCGCGCCGCTGTCGCGCCCGGCTGCTCGCAACCGTTCGCCCGCGACCTGGGCGACCTGCCGGGCGATGAGGTCGATCAGCGAGCCCATCGAGGCCAGCTCGTCGCCGCGCTCGGGCTTCTGCTGCATCATGAAGCGGTACAGGTTGGGATCTCGTTCGATGAACGCCACGTACGAGTCCACCGTGGAGCGGAGCAGCTCACGAGCGTCGGAGTCCGCCGTGAGCGGGGTGGTGACCGTGGTGAGCAGGTCGGTGGAGAAGCGCTGGGCGATGGCGCGGATCAGGCCGTCGCGGTCGCCGAAGTGGCGGTAGAGGATCGGCTTGGTGACCCCGCCGGCCTTGGCGAGCTGCTCCATCGTGACGCCCGGCCCGATGGCTCGGATGGCGCCGACGGCCGCGTCGAGGAGCTGGCTCCGGCGCTCGGCGCGCCGGTCGTCCCGCCCGATGGCGTCTCCTGGGGTGCGACGGTTGCTGCTCACCTCGTGGAACGGTACCCCCGAGCGGGCCGGAAGGTGCGATCAGCGCGTTCCGACGAACCCGGACGCAACGCCGCAGATCGGCCAGGACCGACGCCGCGGATCACTGGGCCGTGTCGACCAGGCCCCAGCGCCGACGGACCGCTCGCTCAGCGGCGCCGAAGACGAAGGCGTCGAGCACGATCCCGATCACGAGGATCACGATCATGTAGCTGATCAGCACCGGCGTGTTGGACAGGGTGCGGGCGTTCTCCATCCGCTCGCCGATGGACCGCGAGTTGGCGATGATCACGATGAGCTCGCCCGCCATCAGGCTCCGCCAGGCGAACGCCCAGCCTTGCTTGATCCCGCCCACGAACGAGGGCATCGCGCCGGGCAGCACGACGTGGCGGAACATGGTGAGGCCTCGCGCGCCCATCGTGCGCCCGGCGCGGAGGAGCAGGGGAGGGAGGGTGTCGACGCCGGAGATGAGGCCGTTCGCGATCGATGGCGCCGCGCCGAGGATCACCACGAAGTACATGGCCGCCTCCGTGCGCTTGAAGAGGAGGACCGCCAGGGGGAACCACGCGATCGACGGCATGGTCTGCAGCCCGGTGATGAACGAGCCGAACGCGGCGCGCAGCACCTTCACCTGCGAGACCGCCGCACCGACGACCATGCCGATCACCAACGCCATGGCGAACCCGACGGCGGCCCGGCGCAACGTCGTCTGCATCGCGGTCCACAGGGTGCCCTCCTGCGCCTCCTGCCGGAGCGCGTCCCAGACCTTCTCGGGGGGCGGGAGCACGAACTCGGGCCGCCACCCGCTCGCCACGACGAGCTCCCAGGCGGCCAGCGCGATCGCGATGGCGGCGAGCTTGGGCCACGCCGAGGACCAGAGCCGGCGGGGCAGGGGGCGTCTCGTCCCCTGGGCCAGCTCGAGGGCGTCGAGACCGGCCAGCTCCTCGTCGAGCTGGGCGTCGTGCTGCGTGACGTCAGACGTGGGCATGGCGGCGCACCTCCTGGCGGAGCTCGTCGGTGATGTCGGCGGCGAGGCTCGACACCTCCGGGGAGTCCATGCGCCTCGGGCGCTCGATGTCCACGGCGAACTCGTGCACCACCCGGCCGGGACGGCTGGAGAGGAGCACCACCCGGTCGGCGAGGCGCGCGGCTTCGCGGACGTTGTGGGTGACGAACACGACGCTGAGGTTGCGGTCCGCCCAGAGTCGCTCGAGCTCGGCGTGCAGCAGGTCGCGCGTCATGGCGTCGAGGGCGCCGAAGGGCTCGTCCATGAGGAGGATGTCCGCCTCCTGGGCGAACGCCCGTGCGATGGCCACGCGCTGTCGCATCCCGCCGGAGAGCTCGTGCGGGCGCTTGTCGCCGAAGCCGTCGAGGTGCACGGTCCGCAGGAGCTGGTCCGCCTCCCGGGCTCGGTCCCTCCGAGGTACCCCACGCAGCCGGAGCGCCAGCTCCACGTTCCGGCGGACCGTGAGCCAGGGGAACAGGGCCGCCTCCTGGAACATCAGCGCCACGCGGCCCCGCGCGTCGATGGTGCCGGCCGAGGGCGTGTCGAGGCCCGCGATGAGGTTGAGCAGGGTGCTCTTGCCGCACCCCGACGCCCCCACGAGGCAGAGCAGCTCGCCGGCGGCGACCTCCAGGGAGATCCCGTCGAGGGCGTGCACTGCCGCGGACCCCTGCCCGTACACCTTGGAGAGGCCGTCGACTCGCAGTGCCGCCAGCGGCATCGGGGGCACGGCGGGTGCCGAAGCGCTCATCAGAGCCCCTCGACCTTGGGATCGCCGCGGCCGGCGAGGACCTCGTTCAGGAGCTTCAGGTCATAGATGCCGTCGAGGTCCACGGGATCCAGGAGCCCGACGTCCTCGGCGTCCTTGGCCGACTGCTCGAGCGAGGAGGCGATCGGGTCCAGGGTGAAGGTGAGGTTGTCCCACGCGGCGTCGATGACCTCCGTGGACAGGGGGTCGCCGGTCACCGCCTCGATGCCCTGGTTGGTGAGGTCCTTCGCCTTGTCCGGATCGCTCTGGATGAGGTCGATCGCGGCGGCCAGGCCTTCGATGATCCCCTTGACGACGTCGGGGTGCTCGTCGAGGAAGGCGGTGCGCACGATCAGGTGCGTGGTCACGTACCTCCCGTCGGGCCAGAGGTCCCCTTCGTCGACGAGCACGTGCGCGCCGCCCTCCTGGATGAAGCGGGTCGCCCAGGGCTCGGGCACCCACGCGCCGTCGACGTCGCCGGCGACGAAGGCGGCGAGCGCCTCGCCGTTGGCCTGCGGTTGTATCGAGACGTCGCCGCCGCCGGTGTCGTCCGTCTCGTAGCCCTCGTCCTTCAGCCAGGCGCGCAGGGCGACGTCCTGGGTGTTGCCGAGCTGCGGGCTGGCGAGCGTCTTGCCCTTCAGGTCAGCGGCGGACGTGATGCCGTCGCCCACCACCAGGAACGCGCCCCCCGAGGTGCTTCCGGACACGATGCGGATCGCGTCGCCGTTCGACTGGGAGAACGCGTTGATCGCGGGGTTCGGGCCGATGAGCGTGATGTCGAGGTCCTCGGCGAAGAGGGCCTCGACCGCCTCGGGGCCGGCGTTGAACGTCTTGGTCTTGACCGTGACGTTGGTGCCGACGTTGTCCTCGAAGAGCCCGCCGAGGTCGGCCACGATGCCGGGGGCGTGGGTGAGGTTGGGGAAGTAGCCGACCTTCACGGTGACGGGGTCGGCGCTGTCGGTCTTGTCGTCGGCGCTGGCCGCGCCGTCGTCGTCGCCGCCACACGCGGCGGCGAGCAGGCCGAGCACGATCAGCAAGGACAGCAGCAGCGCGGGGGTCCGTCGGGAACGGGTCATGGCCTCTTTCCGATGTTGTCGACCGGATCGGTCGGAATGGAGGCGCCATCCTGTCAATCACGACCGGGAAGGTCAAGTTTACGGATCGGCCAGCGGACGCGGCCCCTCCGTGCTACGAAGCAGGCGACCGGCGGACGAGTGGGGGTGTGATGGTGAACGGGATCGTCGTGGGGACCGACCTGAGCGCGAGGTCCACAGCCGCGGTGACGATGGCCGCCGACCTTGCCGGGCAGCTGGGGGCCACGTTGCACCTGGTGTCGGCCTGCCCGACGCAGGCGGTGGGGATGGGGCCCGAGATGGTGATCATCCCGGACCACGGCGAGGTCGTGGACTCCACCAAGACCGACCTCGAGCAGATGGCCGGCGACCTCAGGAAGAAGGGCGTCACGGTCGAGATCCACACCCCGGTGGGCGATGCCGCCGACTCGCTGTGCGCAGTGGCTGAGTCCGTAGGAGCGGACCTCATCGTCGTGGGCAACAAGCGCATGCAAGGTGCCGCCCGCCTCCTGGGCAGCGTCCCGAACCGGGTGGCCCACAAGGCGCACTGCAGCGTGCTGATCGCCAGGACGGCGTAGCCGGACGCGGGGGAGCGGCGGCCTCACCCAGCCGGCGCGTTGACGTTGCGCGCCGCCGCTGCCTCAGCCGCCGAGGGTGTCGACGGAGAAGACCTCCTTGCCGTCGGCCTTGCCGACGAAGAGACCTTCGAGCTCGGTCACGCTCGCACCGGGGATCTCGTCGGTCTGGCCCTCGACGCCGAGGTCCTTGCCGTCGGTCGACGTGCCGATGCAGGAGATCTTCACGGCGTCGGCTCCCTCGTCGGCGTTGGCCTCGCAGGTGAGATCGCCGTCGACGTCGACGCCCTTGGCGCTGAACTCGTCTTCGGCCTGGGCGGATGCGATGTTGCGGGCGGCGGTCTCGACGGCGTCGTTGGACGCCTCGTCGACCGCGTCGCCGGCGTCCTTCCCGTTGTCGTCGTCATCGCCGCAGGCACCGAGCAGGGCCAGGCTGAACGCGGGGACGAGGAGCAGGTGTGGGCGGAAGAGGCGCATCGGACACTCCTTGGTCGTTGTCCGGACGCGTACCCCCAGCCGTCGGGGTCGATCCCACGCATCCGACTGGGCCGGCCACAGGTCGTGGCGACCCGATGTGACCGCCCATAATGCACGTTACGTAAAGTCGGCGGTGGCGATCAGCGGGCGGGCGGCATCGAGGATCCAGGCCAGGGCCTGCCGCACGTCCTCCTCGCCCTCGGCCTCGGTGAGGTCGCGCTCCACGTCCTCGATGGCCGCCTCGAGCACGTAGAGCTTGTCTCGCAGGTCGTCGAGCTCTCGGCGCGCGATGACGAGCTCCGTCTCGCTCAGCCCGAGCTCGTCTCGTCGACGACCGGCCACGTAGGCCGCCTGCCGGCACGCCTGCCGGCAGAACACCTGGGGTCGGCCTGGGCCGGACCGAGCCTCCAGCACCCTCCTGCACCAACCGCAGCGCCGTTCGGCCGATGGTTTCGTCATGACGAAATGCTACGTCGATCGACGGGTGCCGACGACGACCACGATGCGCGGCCGCCGAGGGCCCGTCCGCCAACATGACGGCGTGGACCAGCACCGTGCGACCCCCCGACCGGCCGCCGAGCGGCTGGCCGAGCGCGTCAACGCCGCCGCCTACGGCACCGTGCTGGTCCTCGTCGCGCTCAGCGCCATCGAGGTGGCCGACATCGCGGAGGGGCACTCGGCGGAGCTCGTCCTCGGCGTGGGCGCCGCGACCTGGGTCGCGCACCTGTTCGCCGAGCTCCTCGCCGAGCACGTGCGCCATGGCGAGCCGGTCGCGTGGGCGGAGGTGCGCAGGGCGAGCCTCGACGGCAGCCCGATCCTCGCCGCCACCGTGCTGCCCGCGGGCCTCCTGTTCCTGGCGCGCATCGACGTGCTCGGCGACGAGACGGCGAGGAACCTCGCCATCCTCCTCGCCGTGGTGCAGCTCAGCCTCATCGGCGGGGTGGTGGCGCGATCGACGCCGGGCTCCCCCACCCCGGCGTGGGTCTTCGCCATCTGCACGGCGCTGGCGGGGCTGGGCGTGGTCGCGCTGAAGATCCTGCTCGGCCACTAGCCTCGGGGGCGCCGACGAACCCGTGTGGGAGAGTCCCGGTGCCACCCTTCGGGGCGGTGGCCGGGCGCCGAAGGTGCAACCGCCCCGGAACCTCTCAGGCAACCAGGACCACACGGGCGAGGCGACGCTGGAGCCAGGAGGGTGACAGCGGGGGTCACGGATCGACCGACCCCTGGAGCCTCCTCCGATGCCCCGACGAGCCCTCCCCGAGCCCGCCACCACCTTCGCCGACCGCCACCTCGGCCCCCGCCCCGAGGACGTGGAGCGCATGCTCGCCACGCTCGGCGTGGCCACGCTCGACGAGCTGATCGACCAGGCGGTGCCGAAGACGATCCGCACCGACCAACCGCTGCGCCTGCCCGACGCCCGTTCGGAACCCGAGGTGCTGGCCACCCTGCGGAGGATCGCCTCGCGCAACGAGGTGGTGACGTCGCTCATCGGGTGCGGGTACGCCGACACCCACACCCCGGCAGTGATCCAGCGGAACGTCCTCGAGTCCCCCGCCTGGTACACCGCCTACACCCCGTACCAGCCGGAGATCAGCCAGGGTCGGCTGGAGGCGCTCCTCAACTTCCAGACCATGGTCACGGACCTCACCGGCATGGAGATCGCCAACGCCTCGATGCTCGACGAGTCGACGGCGGCCGCCGAGGCGATGACCCTCATCCGCCGCTCCACCAAGCACGCCGCGCCTGCCTTCTTCGTGGACGCCGAGACGCACCCGCAGACGATCGCGGTGGTCGCGGCGCGGGCGGAGCCGATCGGGATCGAGCTCGTGGTCGGCTCCCTGGCCGACCTCGATCCCGCCGCGGTGTTCGGCGCGCTCCTCCAGCACCCCGGCACCACCGGCGTCGTGCGAGACCTCTCGCCCACCATCGCTGCCGTCCACGACGCCGGTGGGCTGGTGGCCGTGGCCACCGACCTCCTGGCGTGCACGCTCCTCACCCCTCCCGGCGAGCAGGGCGCCGACGTGTGCGTCGGCTCATCGCAGCGCTTCGGCGTCCCCCTCGGCTACGGCGGCCCCCACGCCGGGTTCCTCGCCACGCGCGACTCGCTCCGACGGTCGATGCCCGGCCGGCTCGTCGGTGTGTCCGTCGACGCGGCCGGGCGCCCCGCCCACCGCCTCGCCCTGCAGACCCGCGAGCAGCACATCCGTCGGGAGAAGGCCACGTCGAACATCTGCACGGCGCAGGTCCTCCTGGCCGTGATCGCGTCGATGTACGCCGTGTACCACGGCCCCGAAGGCCTCCAGCGCATCGCCGACACCGTGCACGGGCGGACCGCTCGGCTGGCCCGGTCGCTGACCACCGGCGGTGTGCCGCTCCTCCACGAGGCCTACTTCGACACGCTCGCGGCGCGCGTCCCGGGCCGTGCCGACGCGGTCATCGCGGCCGCGCTCGAACGCCACGTGAACCTGCGCCGCATCGATGCCGACACGGTCGGGGTCGCCCTCGACGAGACGACCACCGACGAGGTGCTGCTCCGGGTGGCAGGGGCCTTCGGCGTGGCGCTGGTCGACGATGCCACGAGCAGCATCCCCGGCGAGCTCCAGCGGAGCACCGAGTTCCTCAGCCATCCCGTGTTCAGCACCCACCGCTCGGAGACGGAGCTGCTGCGCTACCTCCGTCGGCTGTCCGACATGGACATCGCGCTCGACCGGTCGATGATCCCGCTGGGCAGCTGCACGATGAAGCTGAACGCCACCACCGAGATGGCCGCGGTCACCTGGCCCGAGCTCGGGCAGCTCCACCCGTTCTGCCCGCCCCAGCAGGCCGAGGGCTACCGGGAGCTGATCGCATCGCTGGAGGCGTGGCTCACCGAGATCACCGGCTACGACCGCGTCTCCCTCCAGCCCAACGCCGGCTCGCAGGGGGAGCTGGCCGGCCTGTTGGCCATCCGCGGGTACCACGCGTCGCGCGGCGAGGCGGCGCGCGACGTCTGCCTCATCCCCAGCTCCGCCCACGGCACCAACGCCGCCTCTGCGGTGATGGCGGGGATGCGCGTGGTGGTCGTCGCCTGCGACGACGACGGCAACGTCGACGTGGACGACCTGCGCGCCAAGACCGAGGAGCACGCTGCCGACCTGGCCGCGCTGATGGTCACCTACCCGTCCACCCACGGCGTGTTCGAGGAGCGCATCACCGACATCTGCGACGTCGTGCACCAGCACGGCGGTCAGGTGTACGTCGATGGCGCCAACCTGAACGCGCTCGTCGGGATCGCCCGGCCGGGCTGGTTCGGCGGCGACGTGAGCCACCTCAACCTCCACAAGACGTTCTGCATCCCCCACGGCGGCGGCGGCCCCGGCGTCGGCCCGGTGGCCGTGCGCGAGCACCTCGCCCCCTTCCTCCCCAACCACCCGCTCGACGCTGACGCCGGCCCCGTCACCGGACCCGGTCCGATCTCAGCGGCGCCCTACGGCTCGGCCTCGATCCTGCCCATCTCCTGGGCCTACATCGCGCTCATGGGCCCCGACGGCCTGACGCGCGCCACCGAGCTCGCCATCCTCAACGCCAACTACCTGGCTGCCCGCCTCGATGCGGCATACCCGGTGCTCTACGCCGGCGACCACGACCGCGTCGCTCACGAGTGCATCCTCGACCTCCGCCCCATCACCGCGGCCACCGGTGTCACCGTCGACGACGTGGCCAAGCGCCTCATCGACTTCGGCTTCCACGCGCCCACGATGAGCTTCCCGGTGGCAGGCACGCTGATGGTGGAGCCCACAGAGTCGGAGTCGCTCGCGGAGCTCGACCGGTTCGTCGACGCGATGCTCGCCATCCGCGAGGAGATCGCCCAGATCGAACGGGGCGAGGTCGCCCACGACGACAGCGCGCTCGCCCACGCACCGCACACGGCGGAGGACGTGCTGGTCGTCGACTGGGATCGCCGGTACTCGCGGGAAGATGCCGCCTATCCCCTGCCGAGCCTCCGCCACGGGAAGTACTGGCCGCCGGTCAGCCGCATCGACGGCGGCTACGGCGACCGCAACCTCGTGTGCGCCTGTCCCCCTCCGGAGGCGTTCGAAGGCCGGTAGCGGAGCGTGGACGGCTACGTCAGGTCGAGGACCTGGTCGAGGCCGATGACCTCGAAGGAGCGGCGGATCCGCTCGGGCGTGCCCGTGACCTGGAGGTGGCGGCCGGCCGCCTCGAGCTCTGCGGACTGTTGGGCCAGCACGCCCATGCCGCTCGACCCGATGAAGCCGACGCCGGAGAGGTCGATGACGATCCGGTGGTGCGGGCCAGCACACGCGTCGGCCAGCACGGCACGGAGCTCACCCGACTCGGTGAGGTCCACCTCGCCGCGGACGAACACCGTGATGACGTCGTCGTTGAGCTCGATGACCTCGATCGGGAGCAGCAGCTCCGGGTCCTGGACAGGATCCACGGCTCGCCGATACCCAGACATCGCTTCCCCCAGTCGCGCTCAGCCCTGTACGAGCTCAGCGATCTCCTCGAGGAGGAAGGGCGGGCCGCTCACCAGCATCGTGCTGACGCAGCTCTCCCTCCAGGCCTCGAGGTCGTCACGGATCTTGTCCTTCGGTCCCACAAGGTAGACGTCCTCCACCATGGCCGTCGGGACGTAGCCCGCCGCCTCGTCCTTGCGGCCGGCCAGGTAGGCCTCCTGGATCTTCTCGCACGCCTCCTCGTAGCCGAGTCGTGCGAACACGTCCTTGTGGAAGTTGCGGTCCTTCGCCCCCATCCCGCCCACGTAGAGCGCCAGCGTGGGCCGGAGCAGGTCGGCGCAGGCCTCGACGTCCTCCCCCACGATCGTGGGCACGACGCAGGCCACCTCGAAGGAGTCGGCGGTCTGCCGCGCGCCGGGTCGCCCGAAGCCCTCGGCCAGGGCATCGCGGTAGAAGCCGTCCGCCTTCGGCGAGAAGAACATCGGCAGCCAGCCATCGCAGATCTCGGCCGCCAGCGCCACGTTCTTCGGTCCCTCGGCGCCGAGGTAGATCGGGATGTCGGCGCGGAGCGGCCGGACGATCGACTTCAGCGGCTTCCCCAGCCCGGTGCCGCCCACGAGGGGCATCTGGTAGTGATCGCCGACGTACTCCACCGGCTTGTCGCGGGCGACGATGGCGCGGACGACGTCGACGTACTCGCGGGTGCGGGCCAGCGGCTTGGCGTACTCCTGGCTGTACCAGCCCTCGACGACCTGCGGACCGCTCACCCCGAGCCCGAGGACGAACCGGCCGCCGGTGAGGTGGTCGAGGGTGATCGCGGTCATGGCGGTGGACGCCGGCGTGCGCGCGGAGATCTGCGTGATCGCGGTGCCGAGCTGCACGCGCGACGTCGCGCTCCCCCACCAGGCGAGCGGGGTGAAGCAGTCGGATCCGTAGGCCTCGGAGGTCCAGACGCTCTTGAACCCCAGCCGTTCCGCCGTCGCGATCTGTTCGGCGGCGTCGGGTGGGGGCCCGGAGCTCGGCCAGTACCCGATGATCAGTCCCAGATCCATGCCGCGGGACCCTAGCGCCGGTGGTTCGCCCAGAACTAGAACGTGTTCTAGTCTGAGCGGCATGACCTTCCCCACCGACGTCGGCGTCATCGACCTGATGCTGGGCATCCCCGAGGGCCACAAGAAGGACTGGTACGGCTTCCTCCGCGCCGGGCTGATGGACGACGAGTCCAAGGAGATGGAGTTCCCCGTCGAGTACATGTTCAAGGGCGTCCCCGACGACATCGAGGAGGGCGCCGACCCGGTGGCGGTCGTGCTCGGCGAGATGGACCACTTCGGGATCGAGCGGGCGATGCTCGGCACCAGCTTCGAGCGAGGCACCTCGCTGCGAGCGATCCAGGACCACCCGGACCGCTTCTTCGGCTCCTACGAGGTGAACCCCAACAAGGGCATGCAGGGCGTCCGCGACCTCGTGAAGGCGTACGAGACCGTCGGGATCAAAGCCGCCACTGCGTTCCCGGCGGGCATGACGCCGCAGGTGCCGATCAACGACAAGCGCTTCTACCCGATCTACGCCAAGTGCATCGAGCTCGACATCCCGATCTGCATCACCACCGGCGTGCCCGGTCCGCGGGTGCCGATGGCCTGCCAGAAGACCGAGCTCATCGACGAGGTCTGCTGGTACTTCCCGGAGCTGAAGTTCGTCATGCGCCACGGCGCCGAGCCGTGGGACGAGCTGGCGATGAAGCTGATGCTCAAGTGGCCCAACCTCTACTACTCCACCTCGGCGTTCGCGCCGAAGTACTACCCGCAGTCGATCATCGACTACGCCAACACCCGCGGCGCCGACAAGATCATGTACGCCGGCTACTTCCCCATGGGGCTCTCGCTCGAGCGGATCTTCCGCGAGCTGCCCAACGTCCCGTTCAAGGACGAGGTGTGGCCGAAGTTCCTGCGGGAGAACGCCGTGAAGGTGCTGGGCCTGTAGCTGCGGGTGCTCTGACCGTCACGTCGGCCGTCCCCGTGGTCGTCTCGACGCCCGCCGCCGGGCGGGCATCGGCGTCGATCC
>JBJMHD010000051.1:0-22574 GCA_045807565.1 Acidimicrobiales bacterium
ACCGTCCCCGCGCGGGGCGCCCCCGCCGCCGCGGCGGCCGCCGCCGCGGTGACGGCGCGACCGGGATGCGTCCTCGTCGTGCGCACGGCCGACTGCGCGCCGGTGGTGCTTGCCGGCCGCGCCGCGGTCGGGGTGGTGCACGCCGGCTGGCGGGGCCTGCTCCAAGGCGTCGTCGACGAGGCGGTCACCGCCCTGCGCCGGCTCGACGACGGGCCGTTCACCGCCCACGTGGGCCCCTGCATCCGGGCCGGCTGCTACGAGTTCGACGGACCGGAGCGCCACCAGCTGGCGGCGCGCTTCGGCGACGCGCTGGGGGCCACCACGACGTGGGGCACCCCGGCCCTGGACCTCGTCGCCGGGGTGCACGCCGCCCTGGCCGCCGCCGGCGTCGTCGAGGTCCACGACGACTCGGGCTGCACGGCCTGTGATCGCCGCTGGTACAGCCACCGGACCCGGGGCGAGCCCGAGCGCTTCGCCACGACGGCCTGGCTGGAGCCGGCGTGACCGACGACGCGCTCGCGCGCGTGCGCGAGCGGATCGCGCACGCGGGTGGCGACCCCGACCGGGTGCGCATCGTGGCGGTCACCAAGGGCCACCCGGTGGAGCGGGTCGCCCAGCTGGTGGCGTCGGGCCTCGTCGACATCGGCGAGAGCTACGCCCAGGAGCTGGTGGGCAAGGCGGAAGGGGTGACCGACCTCGTCGACACCGCGGTCCGCTGGCACTTCATCGGCAACTTGCAGAGGAACAAGGTGCGGCAGGTGGCGGGGTTCGTGCACCTCTGGCAGTCGGTGGATCGCCTGTCGCTGGCCGCCGAGGTCGCCCACCGGGCGCCGGGGGCCTCGGTGCTCGTGCAGGTGAACGTGGCCCGCCAGGAGCAGCAGGGGGGCTGCCCTCCCGAGCGGGTGGCGGCGGTGGTCGAGGGGTGCCGCGACCTGGGCCTCGACGTGCGCGGCCTCATGGCCATCGGGCCCCAGGGCGCCGAGGGCGAGGTGCGCGCGGCGTTCCGGACGGTGCGCACGCTCGCCGACGACCTCGCCCTCCCCGAGCGATCGATGGGCATGAGCGGCGATCTCGAGGCCGCGGTGGCCGAGGGCAGCACGATGGTGCGCATCGGCACCGACCTCGTGGGCCCGCGATGACTCGGCGGGTCCACGGTCCGGGGCACCGACCGTGGGAAAGTAAGGTCCGGCGCAGGAGGAGATATGGCTTCGATGTGGCGTAGGGCGATGCTCTACCTGGGGCTCGGGCCCGACGACGAGTACGACGACTACGACGTCGTCGACGAACCGCTGCCCGATCGCCGCCCCGCGCCGGCCCAGACGCGCTACCCCGCGGGGCCCTCGCGCGAGGTCGAGCGCGAGCCGGAGATGAGCTCCGGGTCCGTCCGCACGATCGGGTCGCCCGTCGTGCGGCCCCAGGCGTCGGCCGGCGGCACCGATCCGGCCGAGCGCCCGCGCACCGCGGTGGTGCGACCGCTCCAGCCGGTCTCCTCGGCCAAGCCGCACGTGGTGGCGCCCACGTCGTTCAACCACGCCCAAGAGGTGGCCGACAAGCTCAAGGTCAACCAGCCGGTGATCGTGAACCTGCAGAACGTCGACCGCGACCTCTCGCGCCGGATCATCGACTTCGCCTCGGGCCTCTGCTACGGCGTCGGCGGGCAGATGGAGCGCGTCGCCAACCAGGTGTTCCTCCTCACCCCCTCGAACGTCGAGGTGTCGGCCGAGGAGCGGCGGCGCCTCCAGGAGCACGGCTACAACGAGGGGTAGCCGATGACCGCTCCAGCCGCCTTCGGCGCGTCCCCGGCCACGCGCTGCGCAGGCCCTGCGCCGACCACGTGAACACCGTCTGCTTCCTGCTGAACCTGTACTGGCTGGTGATCCTGGCCAGGATGATCATGTCGTGGGTCCGGATCACACCCGGCACGCCTGTCGCGAGCGTCTACTCCGTGATCTTCAGCATCACCGAGCCGGTGCTCGGCCCCCTCCGGAGGCTCATCCCACCGGTGCGCATGGGGATGGCCGCGATCGATGTCTCCCCGATCATCGTGATCGTCGTGATCATCCTCATCTGCAGCAGCGGGTAACCCCCGCGCGCACCAGGCAGCGTCCTACTATCGGCCGCATGGACCTCACGACCGATCTGCTCGACAACGCCGCGTTCCGCGAGGCCAAGCGGGGCTACAACACCCAGGACGTCGACGAGTTCATCGAGCAGGTGAAGGCCGAGTACGTGGGGCACGAGGCGACGCTGCGCGAGGCGCGGCAGCGCGCCGATGCCGCCGAGGCGCGCGTCGCCGACGCCGAGCGCCGCGCCCTCGAGGCAGCAGAGCGGGCCAACGCCACGAGCGACGCCGACGAGACCCTCAAGCGCACCCTCGTGCTCGCCCAGCGCACTGCCGACGCCGCCATCAAGGAGGCGGAGGAGCAGGCCTCGCGCACGCTGACCTCGGCGCAGGACCAGGCCGCCCGGCTCCTCGCCGATGCCCAGGAGGCCAGCGCCCGGGCCCGGGCCGAGGCGGAGAACGAGGCCCGCCGCGCCCAGGAGGAAGCGCGGACCCGCGTCCTCGCCGAGCTCCGCGACCTCGAGGCCGCTCGAGATCAGCTCCACACCGACGTGGACAACCTCGAACGGCACCTCGAGGAGCAGCGCGATCGCGTCCGCCTCACCACGCGGGAGCTGCAGCGGCTGCTCGACGACCCGGCGGCGCTGCGCGAGGTCGCGATGCCGGTCCTGGCCGACGTCGTCGTGCCGGTGGCCGACCCGGTCGACGTCGCCCCCGAGGCACCCGAGGCCATCGTCGAGCCCGAGGTCGAGGTGGAGCCTGACGTCGCGCCCGCGGCCGACGAACCGGCCGCCTGGTCCCCGGACGACGAGGCCTGGCAGGACGGCGCCGAGGCGGCCACACCTCCGCCCTCGCCCGCCTACGCCGACGTGCCCGATGCCGGACCCGAGACCGAGGCGGTCGACATGCTGGCGGCGCGAGACGCCGACGACGATGCCTACCTGGCTGAGCTGCGCAAGGCGATGACCGACGAGTCGCCGCTCGGTCCGCGCGAAGAGGACGACGGCGAGTTCGACACCGCCGAGGACGCGCCGCGATCCCGGTTCGGCCGTCGCCGCTGAGCTCAGCCGGCCTCGCGCGCCGCGGATCCGCATTCGCGCCGCCCTGAAGCGAGGTGCCTAGGATGCACGGGTCCTGAACACCCCCTGGGGAAGGTGACCCTCTCGTGCTCGTCCTCCTGAGCTTTGCGTTGGTCCTCGCGGCCACCGTCCTGCTGGTCCTCGGGCTCCTGAACGACGGGCTCACGCTCATCTACGTCTCCATCGCGTGCAGCGTCGCCGCCGCGGTGGTGCTGATCGTGGCCCTGCGACGCAACAAGCCCAAGGCCGAGGTCAAGGCACCGCCGGAGCCGCTGCCGATGGCGCGTGAACCGGTCGCCACACCCGCGCCGGCGTCGGCCACCGTGCCGACGCCCGCCCCGGTCCCCGCGCCGGCGCCTGTCGCGGCGGCGGTTGCCGCGGGGTCCGACCCCACGGGCACCGGGAGCGAGTGGCTCGCGTCCGACTTCGCCGCCGTCGACGACGACACCGAGCAGGAGGAGGAGGAGGAGGTCGAGTTCCCGATCGCCGACTACGACGACCTCACCGCCGGGCAGATCCTGCCGCTCCTGCCGCAGCTGTACACCGACGAGATCGGCATCGTGGAGGCTCGCGAGCTCGCCACCAAGGGTCGGCCAGAGATCCTCGAGCGCCTCGCGCAGCTGCGCGGGGACGCACCCGCGGCTGCTGCGACGCCGTCCGCCGCGAGCGCGTGGGAGGACGACGACGAGTGGTTCCCGATCGACGACTACGAGTCGCTGTCGGCCGCGCAGATCCGACCGCTCCTCGCCGAGCTCGACCCCGCCGAGCTCGCGCAGGTCCGCGATCGGGAGATGGCGCTGGGTCGGCGGCGCGGCCTCCTCGACGACATCGAGCGCCGGCTCGCCGGACCGGGTGCCACCACCGCGGTCGCAGCGGCCGCGACCAGCGATGCCCCAGAGCCTCCCGCTCCCCCCGCTCCCGCCGCCACGACGCCGGCGAAGAGGGCGGCGGCGCCGGCCGACAAGGCTCCGGCCGACAAGGCGCCGGCCAAGAAGGCGCCGGCCAAGAAGGCGCCGGCCAAGAAGGCGCCCGCCAAGAAGGCGCCCGCCCCGGCCAAGAAGGCGCCCGCCAAGAAGGCCCCCGCCAAGGCGGCGCCGGCCAAGGCGGCGCCGGCCAAGAAGGCGCCGGTCAAGAAGGCGCCGGTCAAGAAGGCGCCGGCCAAGAAGGCGGCGGCGCCGGCCAAGAAGGCCCCGGCCAAGAAGGCCCCGGCCAAGACGGCGGCTCCCACCCAGAAGGCGGCGGACCCGGTCACGGAGGCCGCCCCCGCCAAGAAGGCCGCGCCCGCCAAGAAGGCCGCCCCCGCCAAGAAGGCCGCCAACAAGTCGACCTAGGCGGGTGACGCCTCGAAGGCGGCCAACACGTCGACCTAGGCGGGGGACGCCTCGTGGCGGGTGAGCGCCAGGTCGTCGCCGTCGCCGACCTCGACAGCGAGCGCGAGGGTCTCACGGGCGATCCAGTCGGCGTGCACCGCGAGGTCCGCATCGCGGGCCGGTAGCTGCAGGTCGATCCGGTCGGTGAGGGCGAGGCCCTGCTCCTTGCGCAGGTTGTTCACCTGGTGGATCAGGTCGTAGGCGCGGCCCTCGAGGCGCAGGTCGTCGTCGAGCTCCAGGTCGAGCGCGACCGTGGCGCCGTCGGACGCGGCGACCGCCCAGCCCTCCTTCTGCGTGCGCTCCACGAGCACCTCGTCGGCGGACAGGTCGTGGCCCGCCACCCGGAAGCCGCCGTCGGGGAGCGGCTCGAGCTCCCCGGCCTCCAGGGCCTTCCGGAGCTTGCCCAGCTCTGCGCCCAGCCGCGGGCCGAGCACCGGCAGGTTGGGGCGCACGCGCAGCTCGGTGGCCTCCACCGGGCCGAAGGTGACCTCCTTGACGCGCAGCTCGTCGGCGATCTCGTCCTGGTGGCCGGCCGCGAGGTCGAGGCCCTCGGCGACGAGGCGGCGCAGGGGCTGGCGGGTCCGCATCTTCGACGTCGAGCGGGCCTGCCGCCCCAGCTCCACGAGGCGGCGCACGGCGGCGATCTCGGCGAGCAGGTCGTCGTCGGCGGCCACGACCTCGGGCCACCCGGCGAGGAACACCGAGCGAGGGGCGTCGGGGATCACGTCGGTGACGAGGATCTGCCAGAGGTGCTCGGTGAGGAACGGCATGATCGGCGCCACGGCGCGAAGGCCATCGACCAGCGCGCTGAACAGGGTGCGCAGGGCGGCGGGGTCGCCGTCCCAGAAGCGGCGCCGGGAGCGGCGGATGTACCAGTTGGACAGGTCGTCGACGAACGCCTCGAAGGACCGCAGCACGTTCACGCTGAGGTACTGGTCGTAGGCACCGCTGATCTCCGACACCATCGACCGCGTGCGCTCGACCATCCAGCGATCGAGCGGGGTGAGCCCCTCGTCGCCAGGGCCCTCCGTGAGGAGGTCGACGTCCGGCGTGAAGCCGGCGATGTTGGCGTACTGGACGAAGAACGAGGCGCTGTTCCACAGCGTGAGGAGCTTGCGCTGGATCTCCTGACCCGGGCCGAACCCGAAGAGGAGGTTCTGGTTGGGCGGTTGCGCGCAGTACAGCCAGCGCATCACGTCCGCCCCCATGCGGGCGAACGCATCGGGGGCGTCGATCATGTTGCCCCACGAGCCGTGCATCTCCCGGCCCTGCTCGTCGAGCATCTTCTCGTAGCCGAGCACCTTCCGGTACGGCGCTCGGCCGGTGAGCGCGACCGACATGAACAGCTGGGCGTAGAACCACAGCCGGATCTGCTCGCGCATCTCCGACACCCCGTCGGCCGGGAACCACTCCTCCCAGAAGGCATGGTCGGGCAGGTCGGCCTCGGTGAGTCCCTTGGCGGCGCCGGTGGCGTAGCCCTCGTGGATCCACTCCGGGTTCTCCCAGCCGAGGGTGCTGAAGGGCACGATCCCGGCGTCGAGCCACACGTCGCCGACCTCGACGACGCGGGTCACCTCCTCCCCGCAGGCCTCGCACCGGATCGCGACGTCGTCGATCCAGGGACGGCGGAGCTCCTCGAGGCCGTCGAGGCCGGTGGTGGCGAGCTCGGCGAGCTGGGCGCGCGAGCCGACCACCGTGAGGTGGCCGCACGAGCACGGGTAGAAGGGGAGCGGCAGGCCGTAGTAGCGGCGTCGCGAGATGTTCCAGTCGGACATGTTGACGAGCCAGTCGTCCATCCGCTTGCCCATGTACGCCGGCGTCCACTCGACGGTGCCGTTGGCTGCCCGCATGGGGTCACGGATCTCGTCGACAGAGATGAACCAGTCGTCGCTGATGCGGAAGATGAGGGGCGTGTGGCAGCGCCAGCACTCGGGATAGCGGTGGCTGATGACCCCGGCGTCCACCAGCAGGTCGCGCGACCGGAGGTCGGCGATGATCTCACCCGCGGCATCGTGCGCGCCGCGGCCGGCGAGCCAGCCGTACTCGGGGTAGAAGCGACCGGACTCGTCGACGGGTGTGAGCACGGCGAGGTCCTCGACCTTGCTGAGGTCGAAGTCCTCCGATCCGCACCCGGGTGCGATGTGCACCACGCCCGTGCCCTCCTCGAGGGAGACCTCGTCCCAGCCGATCACCCGGTGGTCGACGGCGGCGCCGGGGCCCAGGCCGTCGAAGGGCCCGGTGTACCGGAGGCCGATGAGGTCGGAGCCGGCCGCGGTGTCCTCGAACGGTCCCTCGTGGCGCTCGACGGCGAGCCAGTCGCCGTTCGCCAGGCGCCCGTACGTGGCGCTCGGCGACACCGCCGCGGCCACGTTGGCCGGCAGCGTCCACGGGGTGGTGGTCCAGATGACGATGGACTGGCCGGGCCGGTCGACGAGGGGGAAGCGCACCGACAGCGAGGGGTCCTCGCGGTCGACGTAGCTGCCGGCCAGCTCGTGCGCCGAGATCGAGGTGCCGCAGCGGGGGCACCACTCGGTGGACCGGTGCCCTCGGTAGAGCCACCCGCGCTCGTGCACGATCGACAGGAACCGCCAGATGTACTCGATGTTCGTGTCCGAGAACGTGAAGTAGTCCCGGCCCCAGTCCATCCACTGTCCGAGGCGGATCGATCCGGCGGTGAGGTCGGCGGCCGACCGCTCCACCACGGCCCGGCACCGCCGCGCGAACTCCGCCAGGCCGAACTCCTCGATCTCGCGCTTGGAGTTGAGGCCGAGCTCGCGCTCCACGCCCACCTCGATCCAGAGGCCCTGGCAGTCGAAGCCGTTCTGGTAGCGCTGGTGGTAGCCGCGCAGCGCCTTGTAGCGCTGGAAGACGTCCTTGAGGGTTCGGCCCCACGCGGTGTGCACGGCCAGCGACTTGTTGGCGGTGACGGGGCCGTCGATGAAGCTGAAGCGGGGCCCTGAGGCGTTCTTCGCCCGGAGCTGGTCGAAGGTGCGCTCGAGGTCCCACCGGTCGAGGACGGCGCGCTCGAGCGCGTCGTGGTCGGGCTTGTCGGGCAGGGGAGCGAACATGGTCGGCGACATCCTACGGGGACGTCTGCGCTGCTCTTGTGAGGTTGTGGCGCCGGAGGGAGGTGCCTACAATGCCGCACCCTTTGGGCACCCGGGGGCTGAGAGGACGGCACCACAACATGGCACCGACGACCAAGGCGACGGCCAAGAAGGCAGCGCCCGCCGCCAAGGCCACGGCCAAGAAGGCGTCCAACGCCACCAAGGCGAGCGCCAAGAAGGCGGTGGCCAAGAAGGCGGCCCCGCCGAAGAAGGCGCCCGCCAAGAAGGCGGCGCCGGCCAAGAAGGCGCCCGCCAAGGCGGCGGCGAAGGCCCCGGCGAAGGCCCCGGCCAGCGCCCCCGCGAAGGCTCCGGCCAAGAAGGCTCCGGCCAAGGCGGCCCCCAAGGTCGCGTCGCCCCCGAAGCTCCCTGCCGCCGCGGGGGGCGGTCAGGTCGCGAAGAAGGCCCCGCCGCGGCGGAAGGGCCCGCTCGACAAGTTCCTGCTCGGCCAGGTCGAGGCGCTCAAGTCCGAGCGGGCGACCTACACCCACCAAGCCGAGTCGCTGAAGGCCGAGGCCGACATGCTCATGGCCGAGCGCGAGCCCGGCGACGTGCAGTTCGACGAGGAGTCCGGCGAGGGCGACACCCTCGCCGTGGAGCGCGAGCGCGACCTGGCGCTGAGCGCCCAGGCCCAGGCCGCGGTCGAGGAGATCGACCTCGCCCTCCTCAAGATCAAGGACGGCACCTACGGCGTGTGCGAGCAGTGCCACAACACGATCCCGAAGGAGCGCCTGCGCGCCCTGCCGTACGCGGCCCTCTGCGTGCAGTGCAAGAGCGCCGGCTTCTCGCGCCGCTAGGGCACCGATGGTCGCCACGAGGCGCCACCTCGGGACCTTCTTCGGCGCGGCCGCGGTCGTCGCCGTCCTCGACCAGCTGACCAAGCAGTGGGCGCTGCGCGCGCTCGCCGACGGCCCCACCGACCTCGTGGGCTCGCTGCGGCTGAACCTCGTCTTCAACGACCGGGCCGCCTTCTCGCTGGGGCTGGGCAGCACCACCGCCATCGCGCTCATCGGCTGCACGCTGGTGGTCGTGCTGGTGGTGATGGGCGTGCGGGCAGAGCAGCGGGGGTGGGCGCTCGGGCTCGGGATCATCCTCGGTGGCGCCCTCGGGAACCTCGCCGACCGGGCGTTCCGCAACGGCGACGGCTTCCTCGGCGGACGCGTCGTGGACATGGTCGACCTGCAGTGGTGGCCCGTGTTCAACCTGGCCGACGTCGCCCTGTGGGTGGGCATCGCCGTGCTCCTGGTCGCGTCGCGCCACGCCGGGGCTGACGGCTGACGTGATCGTGCGTGAGGTGGTGCCCGAGGTGTTGGCCGGCGAGCGGGTCGATCGCGTCGTCGCGATGGTCACGGGGCTGAGCAGGAACGAGGTCGCGGACCTCGTCGCCGCGGGTGCGGTGCAGGTCGGTGGGAGCCCGGTCACCACGCGGTCGGCACGGGTGAAGGCCGGCGACGAGCTGTCGGTGGACGTACCCGACCGGGCGGCGGCAGCCGCGCTCGAGGGCGACCCGTCCATCGCGGTGCCCCTCGTGCACGAGGACGAGCACCTGCTCGTGGTGGACAAGCCGGCCGGGTTGGTGGTGCACCCCGGGGCCGGCCAGCGCACGGGCACCCTCGTGCACGGGCTGCTGGCGCGGTTCCCCGAGATCCGCGCCGTCGGGCCCGACCCGGAGCGGCCGGGCATCGTGCACCGCCTCGACAAGGGCACCTCGGGGCTCCTGCTCGTGGCTCGCACCGGCGACGCCTACGACGCCCTCGTGGCCGCCCTCGCCGCGCGCCTCGTCCACCGTCGCTACCGCACGCTGGTGTGGGGCCACGTCGAGGCGCCGCGCGGCCTCATCGATGCGCCGATCGGCCGGTCGGCGCGCGAGCCCACGAGGATGGCGATCGACGAGCGCGGGCGGGAGGCCCGCACGCGCTACGAGGTGCGCGAGCGCTTCCACGAGCCGGTCGAGGTCACCGAGCTCGGGTGCCAGCTGGACACGGGTCGCACCCACCAGATCCGCGTCCACCTCCGCTCGATCGGCCATCCGGTGGTGGGGGACGCGCGCTACGACGGCCACCGGCAGTCGTTCCCGATGGCCCGGCCGTTCCTCCACGCCGAGCACCTCGAGCTCGACCACCCCATCACCGGCGACCCGTTGCGCTTCGACTCGGTGCTCCCCGACGACCTCGTCGCCGCGCTGGCGCGGCTGGCCTGACCGGAGGCGAGCCTCAGAGGTCGGGCGTCGGCCAGTCGGCCTGCCCGCGTGCCATGGCGGCGATGTCGGCGAGCGTGAAGCTGTCGAGCTGCTGTCGGATGCGCCCGCTGATCCCCGCCCACACGGCGAGGAGCACGCACTGGCCCTCGTGGTCGCAGGCGCCGTCCTTGTGGGGCTCGCCGAAGTCGCCGAGCGTGATCGGACCGTCGACGGCGGAGACGATCTCGCCCAAGGTGATGAGGCTCGGCTCCCTCGCCAGGATGTACCCGCCGCCCACCCCGCGCTTCGAGCGGACGATCCCAGCCCCCTTGAGGGCGAGGAGGATCTGCTCGAGGTACGGCTGTGGCAACCCCGTGCGCTCGGCGATGTCGCGCACCGACGTGGGCCCGGACTCGTCGGCGTGGAGGGCCAGCGACAGCAGGGCTCGGCTCGCATAGTCGCCGCGCGTCGACACCCTCACCACCGGGACTGTACGGCAGCCCACTAACGTCAGGACGCCCCAGGGCCCCTTCCATGTCCGACGAGCCACTCCTCCCTGCCTACGACGCCGGTTGCATCACGAACGTGGTGCCGATGGTGCTCGGCACCTACGAGGGCGACGAGACGTGGGTGCCGCACCAGGTCGCCGACGCCGACCGGGTGGTGCTGCTGGTCATCGACGGGCTGGGCTGGAACCAGCTCCGCGAGCGCACCCACCTCGTGCCGACGCTGGCGGGCCTCGAGGGCGGCGCCATCACCACCGTGGCGCCGAGCACCACGGCCACGGCCCTCACGTCCATCTCCACCGGGCTCCCGCCGGGCGAGCACGGCGTGATGGGGTACCGCATCGCGGTCGGCAGCGACGTGCTGAACGTGCTGCGGTGGAGCACGGACGGCCGCGACGCGCGCGCCACGATCATCCCTGGTGAGCTGCAGCCGAACGTCCCGTTCGGAGGGCAGCGTCCGCCTGTGCTCACGCGAGCGGAGTTCGCCGGGTCCGGCTTCACGCTCGCCCACCTCGACCCGGTGCGGTTCACCGGCTACCGGACGCCCGGCACGCTCACCGCCGAGCTCGTGCGGCTGTGCCGGGCCGGCGAACCGCTGGTGTACGCGTACTACGAGGGACTCGACAAGGTGAGCCACGAGTACGGGCTCGGCGCCCAGTACGACGCCGAGCTCCGCTGGATCGACCAGCTCGTGGCGACGCTGCTCGAGGAGCTCCCCGCCGGCACCGTGCTCGCCCTCACCGCCGACCACGGTCAGGTCGAGACGGGCGACGACGTGCTCGATCTCCCGTCAGACGTGATCACCCACCTCGCCATGCAGAGCGGTGAGGGCCGCTTCCGGTGGCTGCACGCCCGATCGGGCCGAGCGCCGGCGCTGGCCGACGCGGCAACCTCGCTGCTGGTCGACCACGCGTGGGTGCGCACCCGCGAGCAGGCGATCGACGAAGGGTGGTACGGCCCGAAGGTCACCGACGCCGCGGCCGGGCGCCTCGGCGACGTGCTCGTGGCGGCGCGGGGCACGGTGGCGTTCTTCGACCCGAAGGACACCGGGCCGTACGTGCTGATCGGCCGCCACGGATCGCTCACGCCCGACGAGATGCTGGTGCCGTTCCTGGCGGGCGTGGCTGGAGGCTGAGCACGCCTGGGTAGGTTGGCCACCATGTCCGAACCCTCCGAGCCCGGCGTCGACGACGTCCTCATCCCGTCCGTGGTGGCCTCCCAGGACGACGAGCGACCCAAGGAGTCGGTCGAGTCACCGGGCAAGGTGATGCGGATCGGATCGATGATCAAGCAGCTCCTCGAGGAGGTCCGCCAGACGGAGCTCGACGAGCCGAGCCGCGAGCGCCTGCGCGAGATCTACGACACGTCGATCAGCGAGCTCTCGGAGTCGCTGTCGCCCGATCTGCAGGAGGAGCTCGCGCGCCTCGCCCTGCCCTTCGAGACGGAGGCGCCCAGCGGGCCGGAGCTCCGCATCGCGAAGGCTCAGCTGGTCGGATGGCTCGAGGGTCTCTTCCACGGGATCCAGGCCACGCTGTTCGCGCAGCAGATGGCGGCGCGGCAGCAGCTCGAGCAGATGCGGGGGCAGATCGGGCCCGGGATGCCGCGGCCGGGCGAGGCGCCGCGGCCCGCCGAGGACAGCGGGGAGCGTCCCGGCACGTACCTGTAGGCCTCTACGGCCCGATGAGCAGGTCGCCCTTGATCTCGTAGGAGCTGCCCTCGTCGAGGCGGAGCTCGAAGGAGTCGCTGGCGGTCTCGCCCGACCGGATCTCGCCGATGTCGATCGGGATGTCGACGGCGTCGAGCTGGAGCTGCACGGAGCCGCGCCACCCGAACTCGCTCTCGTTCGTGATGGAGAGGGTGACGTCGGCGCGGTCTTCCCGCTCGCTGCCCATGAAGACGTCGAGGATGAGGCCGCCGCACACCGAGCGATCGGGCACGCTGCCGTCGGGGTTGCGCTCGAGGACCTGCGACGACTGGATCAGCGGCGGCCCCTGGTCGGGGACCTGGATGGTGAACGGTGCGGCGGCCGCCTCCTGGCACGTGAGGATGTGGGTGAGCCCCCGCAGCGACGAGGTGCCGATCGGGATCAGGAGGACGCCGAACAGCGCGATGAGCGCGACCTGAGCCCGCAGTGCCGACGGCATGCGCCCATGCTAAGCCCGATGCGCCGCGGATTCGGTGAGCCTCCGAGCTGGGCGCAGCTTCGACCGATTGCCCGCTCGCGCTCCTGGTCGGTGGGTACGCTCGCACCCGATGGGTGCCACCTTCTCCGACCGACTGTCGCGCCTCGGCTACGTCAAGACGCGACGGCTGCTGGTGCTCGC
Source organism: Acidimicrobiales bacterium (assembly GCA_045807565.1). GTDB lineage: Bacteria > Actinomycetota > Acidimicrobiia > Acidimicrobiales > VFJN01 > VFJN01. The sequence continues at coordinate 12,625 of JBJMHD010000051.1, forward strand.
GGGCGTGCTGGTGATGGGCGTGGTCGCGCTCACGATGTACGCGCGCCGCGTCGACACGGTCGAGGTCGTCGCCACCCTGCTGTTCCTGCCGATCTTCCTCGCCTTCGTGTACCGAGGCGTGATCGGCGGCGTGATCGCGGCGCTGGCGGCCACGGGGATCTACATCGCCCTCCGGTCTCCCGCCATCGATGCGATCGGCGCCGACCAGTTCACCGGCCTGATCGCATCGCGGGCGGCTGCCTACCTGATCTTCGGTGCCGTCGGCGGCTGGGCGATGCAGGTGCTCGAGGGATCGCTCGAGAAGCTGGAGCTCTACGACGAGATCGACGACGACACCGGCTTGTACAACGCGCGCCACCTCATCCAGCAGACCGATCTCGAGATGGCCCGCGCTCGGCGCTACCAGACCCTCTTCTCCACGGTGTCGCTCGACTTCGCGGCCGCCCCCTTGCACGCCCTGCGGGCGCGCCAGCGGCGCAGTCTCCTGCGCGACCTCGGCCGCCAGCTGCGGGAGGGTGCGCGCAACGTCGACCACGTCATCCACGCCCACGACGGCACCACGCACCACGTCGTCGCCATCCTCCCGGAGACGGCGGGGGAGGGCGCCGAGGTGTTCCGGGCCCGCTTCGAGGACCGCGTGCGAGGGTTCCTGAGCGACCGTGGCGTGTCGTTCGACCCAGGGGCGCTCAGCACCACGGCCGTCACCTTCCCCGGCGACGAGGAGGGCCTCGACGCCCTGCGCGCCGAGTTCGAGCGCATCGACGCGCTCCAGCACCGCCCCACCCCCTAGTGGGGCGGTCGTGCCGGTGCTACGGTCGACCCACCAAATCACACAGGTGTAGTTCGTCCACAGCCTGTGGACGAGCCCTGTGGAGGGCTTGTGGACGACGGAGAGGAGGTGGGGCGCGGTGGCTGACAGCTTCACGCACCTCCACGTCCACACCGAGTACTCGATGCTCGACGGCGCCGCCCGCATCGGGGAGGTGGTGGCCGCCGCCGCCCGAGACGGCCAGCCCGCCCTGGGGATCACCGACCACGGCAACATGTACGGGATCCTCGACTTCTACAAGGAGTGCCGGGCCCAGGGCATCAAGCCGGTCCTCGGCTCCGAGCTCTACATGGCGCACGAGAGCCGCTTCGAGCGGCCCAGCCGCAGGGGCCGCATGGACGACGGTGGTGGCGACTCCGAGGGCGGCCAGAAGCTCTACTACCACCTCACCGCGCTGGCGGAGTCGAACGAGGGCTACCAGAACCTCATCAAGCTCAGCAGCGAGGCGTACCTCTCGGGGTACTACTACAAGAGTCGCGCCGACTTCGACCTGCTCGAGCAGCACAGCAAGGGGCTGATCGTCACCTCGGGATGCCTCGGCGGCCACGTCCTCCAGGCCTTGATGCGCGACGACGTGGAGGGGGCGCGCAAGGCGGCCGGGCGGCTCCAGGACATCTTCGGGCGCGACTCGTTCTTCATCGAGATGCAGGACCACGGCATCCCGGAGCAGCGGCGCACCAACCCGATGCTCCTCGAGCTGGCCGAGCACCTCCAGGCACCGTTGCTCGCCACCAACGACAGCCACTACGTGCACCAGTCCGACTCGGTCGCGCACGACGCCCTGCTCTGCGTCCAGACCGGCTCGCAGATGAGCGATCCCGACCGGTTCAAGTTCCACGGCGACGAGCACTACCTGAAGCCCGCCCACGAGATGCGGTACCTGTTCGACGACATCCCCGAGGCGTGCGACAACACGTTGTGGATCGCGGAGAGGGCGAACGTCGACATCGAGTTCGGCAAGCCGCAGCTGCCCGACTTCCCGCTGCCCGCGGGCTTCACGTCCTCGGGCGAGTACCTGCGTCACCTCACGATGGAGGGGGCGCGGCGACGGTGGGGCGCGGCGCTGAACGACGCGATCGTGGAGCGGCTCTCCTACGAGCTCGGGGTGATCGAGAGCATGGGGTTCTCGTCCTACTTCCTCATCGTGTGGGACCTGATCAAGCACGCGCGCGACAACGGCATCCGCGTCGGGCCCGGACGGGGGAGCGCGGCGGGGTGCGCGGTGGCCTACACGCTCTGGATCACCGACCTCGACCCGATCGAGTACGACCTGCTCTTCGAGCGCTTCTTGAACCCGAGCCGAATCTCCATGCCCGACATCGACATGGACTTCGACTCCCGCTACCGCGACGAGATGATCCGGTACGCCGCCGAGAAGTACGGCCGAGACCACGTCGCCCAGATCGTCACGTTCTCGACGATCAAGGCGCGGGCCGCGGTGCGCGACGCCACCCGCGTGCTCGGCTACCCGTACGGGCTCGGCGACAAGGTCGCCAAGGCGATGCCGCCGCTCATCATGGGCCGCGACACACCGCTGTGGGCCTGCCTCGAGCGAGATCCGAAGTACGAGGACGGCTACAAGATGGCCGCCGACCTGCGGAAGATGCGGGACGAGGACGAGGACGCCGCCAAGGTGATCGAGGTGGCCAAGGGGCTCGAGGGCCTGCGCCGCCAGGACGGCATCCACGCCGCCGCGGTGGTGATCACCAAGGAGCCGCTCACCACCTACCTCCCCATCCAGCGCAAGCCGGAGGGCGGGCAGGACCCCGACGACGCGCCCATCGTCACGCAGTACGAGATGCACGGCGTCGAGGAGCTCGGCCTCCTCAAGATGGACTTCCTCGGGCTCCGCAACCTCGACGTGATCAGCGACACCGTCCAGATCATCGAGGACACCCGCGGCATCACCCTCGACATCGACGCCATCCCGCTCGACGACGCCCCCACCTACGAGATGCTCCGCCGGGGCGAGGGCATCGGCATCTTCCAGCTGGAAGGCGGCCCGATGCGGGCGCTGATGCGCTCGCTGGCGCCGACGAGCTTCGAGGACATCTGCGCCCTGCTCGCGCTCTACCGGCCCGGGCCGATGGCCGCCAACATGCACAACGACTACGCCGACCGCAAGAACGGTCGCAAGGAGGTCGTGCACCTCCACCCCGACGCCGAGGAGGTGCTCGGCGACACCTACGGGCTCATGATCTACCAAGAGTCGTTGCTGCGCGTCGCGCAGAAGTTCGCCGGCTTCTCCCTCGCCGACGCCGACCTGCTTCGCCGGGCCTGCGGCAAGAAGAAGCGCGATCTGATCGCCAAGGAGCGAGAGAAGTTCATCGCCGGCTGCGAGGCCACCGGCTACGGCGCGGAGCTCGGCGGCAAGTACTTCGACATCATCGAGCCCTTCGCCGACTACGCCTTCGCCAAGTCGCACGCCTACGGCTACGGGTACATCGCGTACCAGACGGCCTACCTCAAGGCGAACTACCCGGCCGAGTACCTGAGCGCGCTGCTCACGAGCGTGAAGGCGAGCCTGGAGAAGGCCGCGGTGTACCTCGCCGAGTGCCGCACCATGGGCATCGAGGTGCACGTGCCCGACGTAAACCGGTCGGTGTCGGACTTCGCGCCCGTCGTGGAGATCGATGCCGACGCGGGCACCGAGCGGCGGTCGATCGTGTTCGGGCTCTCGGCGGTGCGGAACGTCGGCATGGGCCTCGTGGCGCTCCTGATCGCCGAGCGCGAGGCCAACGGCCCGTTCGCCGACTTCTACGACTTCGTCGAGCGCGTCGACTTCCAGGTGCTGAACAAGAAGACGATCGAGTCGCTCATCAAGGCAGGTGCCTTCGACAGCCTCGGGCACCCCCGCCAGGGGCTCCTGCGGAGCTTCGAGCACATCATCGACAGCACCGTGGCCCGCCGCCGTGAGCGCGACATGGGGGTGATGTCGCTGTTCGGTGAGATCGAGGACGCCGGCCCGCTCTTCGACGAGCGCCCGCCGATCCCGGCGATCGAGTTCGCCAAGCGCGAGCGCCTCAGCTTCGAGAAGGAGATGCTGGGCCTGTACGTGAGCGACCACCCGCTCATGGGGGCGGAGAGCGCGCTCCGCCGCCGATGCGACGGCAAGCTGAGCGATCTCACCGAGCTGGAGGACGGCACCATACGCACCTTCGGTGGCGTGGTCACCGGGGTGCAGCGCAAGTGGACGAAGAAGGGCGACCTCATGGCGGTGTTCGCCCTGGAAGACCTCCAGACCTCGGTCGAGGTCATGGTGTTCCCGAGGGCGATGACCGAGCACGGCCACAAGCTCGTCGACGACGCCATCGTCACCGTCCGCGCCCGCGTCGACGCCCGGGACGACCAGCCGAAGCTCATCGCGATGGAGCTCGAGCCCTTCGAGCCGATGTCGGGGGAGGCCTTCCCGCTGCGGTTGAAGGTGTCGGCGGCCGGCGTCTCCGAGGGCCTCATCGCCGACCTCAAGCGCGTGCTGGGCCAGCACCCCGGCGACTCCGCCGTGCTCCTCCACCTGGGCGAGAGCAAGGTGCTGCGGCTGCCCGAGGCCTGGACGGTGGACGTGTGCCCGCCGCTCCTCGGGGAGCTCCGCGTCCTCCTGGGCGCCAACTCGATCCTCGGCTGACCAGAACCTTGACCCGCGGGTCACGGTCGTTGAGCAGGCTGTTCGCGGTCTGTCAAGCGCCTCCCGGTTTGCGTCGGAGCGCAGGATCCACTGGACTAGAGGGTCCGTACCGCCGATTTGAACCCGGGGGCTGGCAGCAGCATGTCGATCCAGGTCGAGACCAAGGACTGCACGGCGTTGGGGGACGCGGAGCTCGCCGAGCTCGCTGATCTGTGCGCAGAGGGGCCCTTGCCCTACGAGGTGGGAGTGCTCTCCAAGCAGGCCGAGGCCTGGGTGCTCGTCACCCAGGCTCGGGAGAACGACAAGCTCAAGGGCTTCTCGTTCTCCACCCTCGAGCGCATCGGGGGCACGCCGTCGGTGCTCATCGGGATGGCATCCATCAAGCGGGCGTCCAAGCGCGACTCCGTGCTCCGGGCGATCATCCAGGACGAGCTGCGCCGTGCCGTGCTGGCCTTCCCCGACGAGGACGTCCTCGTCGGCACCCGCTTCACCACGCCAGCGGGCTTCGAGGCCTTCAAGGCGCTCAACGACGTCGTGCCCCGCCCCGACCACAAGGCCAGCGGCGAGGAGCGGGCGTGGGGTCGGCGCCTGGCCAAGCGGTTCGGCGTGGACACGTCCGCCTACGACGACCGGTCGTTCGTGGCGAAGGGCAACGGCAACCTGCCCGAGGTGCTGGACCACGAGAGCCTGAAGCCGGAGGGGATCCCCGCCGACGTGGCCGCCTTCTTCAAGGGCTTCGACGCCAAGCGCGGCGACTCCCTCGTCGCCTTCGGCTGGGCGATGGCCGAAGACCTCGCCAAGCTCGCGTAGGCCGCGGCGTTGGAGCTGCGCGACGCCGTTCGCCGGCGTCGCATGGTGCGAGCCTTCACGGACGCGCCCGTCGAACCTGAGGTGGTCGAGGGCCTGATCGACCTGGCGCGCCGCGCCCCGTCGGCCGGCAACAGCCAGGGGGTCGCCTGGGTGGTGCTCAGCGGTCCCGAGGAGACGGCGCGCTACTGGGACGTGGCCCTGCCGGAGGGCAAGCGGGAGGGGTTCGGGTTCCCGGGGCTCGTCTCGGCGCCGGTGCTCGTGCTCGCGCTCGTGCGGGCCGGCACCTGGATCGAGCGGTACGCCGAGCCCGACAAGGCTGCCCACGGGTTGGGCAGGGACGAAGCGGCCTGGCCGGTGCCGTACTGGTGGGTCGACGGTGGCATGGCCGTCGAGCACGTGCTCCTCGGCGCGGTGGACGTCGGTCTCGGCGCGTGCTTCTTCGGCCTCTTCGACCACGAGCCCGCGGTGTTCGCCGCCCTCGGGGTGCCCGACGGCTGGCGGGCCCTCGGCACCATCGCGCTGGGCCACCCAGCGCCCGACGAGCCCGGCCTGTCCGCCAAGCGCCCCCGGCGCACCGTCGACGAGGTGCTCCACCGCGGCAGCTGGTGACCCCCGGGGGCTGCTCCCCACTCCGAGCCTGTGTGGTCTCCGCGCGCTGGGCGAGGCGAGACCACACAGGCTGGGAGGGTGTGGCCCGGGGCTCACGAGGTTGTGTGGTCTGCGCGCGCTGGGCGAGGCGAGATCACACAGGCCCGGTGGGTGGGTGGCCGGGCGGGGGTGCCGGGGACACGCGCTGGAGGCGGGACGCGTAGGTTCCGGACATGGCTGATCTGACGAACCACCGAGTGCTGCTGGCCCAGCGGCCTGACGGTCTCGTGCGCGAGGAGGACTTCAGCCATGACGAGGTGACGGTGCCCGCCCCGGGCGACGGGGAGCTGCTCGTTCGCACCGAGCTGCTCGGGATCGACGCCACCGTGCGCACCTGGCTGTCGAAGGCCGAGGGCTACATCCCGCCGGTCGAGATCGGCGAGGTCGTGCGCTGCAGCGGCGTCGGCCGGGTGCTCGAGTCCCGCAGCTCGAAGTTCCGCGAGGGCGACGTGGTGTCGACGCTCACGGGGTGGCAGGAGTACGCCATCGTGGGCGACGACCCGATGCTCACCAACGCGCTGCCGGCGGGCGTCGAGCCTGAGGCGTCGCTCGCGCTGTTCGGCGCCGCCGGGGTCACCGCCTACGTCGGGCTCACCGACGTGGGCAGGGTCCAGGCGGGCGAGACGGTGGTCGTGTCCGCCGCTGCAGGGGCCACCGGGTCGATCGCGGTTCAGATCGCCAAGATCCTGGGCGCGCGCGTGGTCGGCATCGCCGGGACGGACGACAAGTGCGCGTGGCTGGTGGACGAGCTCGGCATCGACGGCGCCATCAACCACCGCTCCGACGATCTGCCGGCGCGCCTCAAGGAGCTGTGCCCGAAGCGGGTCGACGTCTTCTTCGACAACACGGGCGGGCCGATCCTGGAGCACGTCCTCGGACGCCTGGCCGACCACGCGCGCGTCGTGCTCTGCGGCGCCATCTCCTCGTACAACGACCACCACAAGTCCCCCGGGCCTGCGAGCTACCTGAACCTCATCGCCCGCCGCGCCCGGATGGAGGGGTTCATCTCCTGGGACTCGTGGGGGCGCTTCGACGAGATCGCCGGGAAGCTCGGCGAGTGGTTGGCCGACGGCAAGCTCCGGTACCGCACCCACGCCTACGAGGGGCTGGCGGCGGCACCGCAGGCGCTCAACGCGATGTTCAAGGGCGAGAACACCGGCAAGGTCATCATCCGCGTCTGACGCGGCCCGCTACCAGTCGACGTTCTCCACGACCAGCCGATCGGGGTTGGGGATGGCCGTCGTGAGCCCGTCGGCGGGCGTGCCCCAGTTGACGGTGTTTCCCCCCTCGTTCCCCCCCTCGACGATCTCGAGGAGCCACCGCCCGCTGGCATCGGCGAACCGGGTGCCCTGCCACGCGGGGGATCCGTCACGGGTGGAGGTCCGGTCCATCCGCTCGTTGATGGTGTGCACCCGCTGGTGCTCCACCTCGTTCCCCATCCCGTCGAAGGAGCTCACCGCGACCTCAGTGCCGTCAGGCGAGATCGACACCACGGGCGATGACTCACCTTGGGGCAGCTCGTAGGCCACGGACTCGCCGGTGCCGAGGTCCAACACGCCCCATTGCGAGGTGGCGGCGAAGGCCAGCCGCTCGCCGTCGTCGGACACGGTGGGGCCCCACCCGTACGTGATGCGCTCGGGCTCGGCGGAACCATCGGTTGGCACCCGGTAGATCCCGCCGTCGCCGCCGCTCGTGCCGAAGTACGCCGTCTGCCCGTCGGGGCTCACCACCGCGTCTGAGATGGCCCGCTTCGTCGGATCGGGCTCCGCCGAGCCCTCGCTCTCGCGTGGGTCGGTGAGGAAGGCCAGCTCGCGGACCAGGGCGCCGGTGTCGACGTCGAGCACGACGAGGCGGCCGTCGTGGAGCACCGCCACGACCTCGTCCGGTCGCGGCACCCCCCCGGGCGTCATCGTGGACGTCGTCGACGGGTCAGGGTGGACCGTGCTGTCGCTCGGGATGACGACGGTCTTCTCGTCGTGCACGTCCAAGAGCAAGACGGCGACGACGGCAGCCGCGGCGGCGACCAGCACCCAGGGGGCGATCCGCCTGGCCGTGGTCTGCGGGCGTCGGGCGACAGCCTGGTCGATGCGGGCGTAGAGCTCGTCCGAGGCGACGACGTGGTCGGCCTCGGCCTGGAGGGATTCGCGGAGGAGGGTGTCGAGGTCGTTGCTCATCGGAGGGTCTCCAGCTGCTCGGCGAGCGCGGCCCGCGCCCGGTGGAGGTGCGTCTTGACGGATCCAGCGCTGATGCCGAGGGTGTCGGCGACGTCCGCGTCAGACAGGCCGTCGTAGTAGTGGAGGACCACGCAGTCGCGCTGGCGAGAGGGGAGCGACCGCACCGCGGCGGCGACTCGTCGCTGCGCGTCGCGCCGCACGGCCTCGTGCTCGGCCGCCTCCACGTCGCCCGCGCGTTCGACGGAGCGCCGGCGCACCACGGCCAGGTGCCGATGGTGGCCGTGGGAGAGGTTGATCACCGTCCGCCGCAGGTAGGCGAGCTCAGCGCCGGGGAGAGGGCTGGCGCCGGAGCGGTGGAAGCGCACGAACGCCTCCTGCACGAGCTCCTCCGCCAGCGGTCGGTCCCCGGTGAGCACCACGGCGAGCCGGAGCAGGGCGGTGGCGTGGGACCGGTAGAGCGAGGCGAGGTCCACGTCCGGGCCCGGACGGTTGCGCGTCATCGTCGTCACAGCCCCCTAGACGCGCGAGCGCCACCGCTGGTTGACGCGGGACGCTATTGGAGCTGGGCGTGCAGCGCGGCGCCGTCCTCGGCCGGCAGCTGGCAGGCGTAGTGCTGGCAGACGTAGGCGCGACCGTCCTCCCGCCCGTCCCACAACGGGCTGTCGTAGCGCTCGCCCCACGCGGTCACCGCGGTCGGTCGGAAGGCCCGGCGAACCTCGGCGAGGAGGTCGGGTCGGTCGCCGGCGACCACGATCTCGGTGGTGCCCCGCGCCACGAGGTCGACGGCCGCGAGGGCGTGGCCGAAGGCCGTCGGGTGCTCCACCGCCAGGGCGCCGACCAGGCGGACGACCGCCTCCCCGCGCTCCCGGTACCGCTCGTCGCCGGTCAGCGCGGCGAGGCGCACCAAGCCGACCGCCGCCAGGCTGTTGGCGCTGGGGGTGGCGTTGTCCATCAGGTCCTTCGGCCGAGCGATGAGCGTCTCGGCGTCATGACCGGTGGTGAAGACGCCACCGAGCTCCGGATCCCAGAACAGCTCGAGGAGGGCGTCGGCGGCGGCGCGCGCCTCGGCGATCCAACGTGCCTCTCCAGTGGCCTCGGCGAGCCGGGTGAAGGCATCGACGAGCGCGCCGTGGTCGGTGGCGTAGGCGAGGTGACGGGCTCCCGCCTCGGTCTGCCAGGCGCGCAGCCACCGCCCATCGGCGCGCCGCAGGTTGGCGAGCAGGAACTCGGCGGTCGTCACCGCCGCGTCGATCCAGCTCTGCTCGCCGGTGGCGGCGCCTGCCTCGGCGAGCGACGCGACGAGGTACGCGTTCCACTCGGTGAGCACCTTGTCATCGAGACCGGGCCGCACGCGCGTCGAGCGCGCGTCGAAGAGCGCCTGACGGGCCGACTCGACCTCCGGGGGGCGCGCCAGCTCACCCCGCGCGTGCAGGCGGTTGAGGATCGTCGTGCCGTGCTCGAAGTTGCCGCCGGGCCGGAAGCCGTACCAGTGGCGGGCAACGTCCGCCTCCTCGCCCAGGACCTCGCGCACCTCGGTGTCGGTCCACACGTAGAACTTGCCCTCGACGCCTTCGCTGTCGGCGTCCTCGGCCGACGACATCCCGCCCCCGGGCTGCCGGAGGTCCCGCAGGACGTAGCCCACGGTCTCGGCGAGCACCTGCCGGAAGCGCTCCTCGCCGGTGAGCTGCCACCCGTGGAGGTAGAGGCGGATCAGCAGCGCGTTGTCGTAGAGCATCTTCTCGAAGTGGGGAACCAACCACACGCCGTCCACGGCGTAGCGGGCAAAGCCCCCGCCGAGGTGGTCGTCGATGCCGCCCGAGGCCATGCCGGCGAGCGTGAGCACGCGCGCCGCCAACGCCTGGCG
>JBJMHD010000052.1:0-12649 GCA_045807565.1 Acidimicrobiales bacterium
CGGCTTCGGCGCCATCGCTCGCGAAGATCGTGTGGGCGTCGTCGACCGGCACCGCCGCCGCCAGCGCCTCGGCCAGCTCGATGGTGGCCGTGTTGCCATGGCCGAGCATCGTGGAGTGCGCCACCTTGTCGACCTGGTCGCGCAGCGCGGCGTCGAGCTCGGGCACGCGATGCCCGAGGGTGGTGACCCACAACGACGAGATGGCGTCGAGGTAGCGACGCCCTTCGACGTCGATGAGCTCGCGACCCTCGGCGCGATCCACGACGATGGGCGCGTTGTCGGCGTACGCCGACATCTGCGTGAACCCGTGCCACACGGCACGGGCGTCCCGCGCCACCCAGTCGCTGTGCGCATCACCCACGGCGGCCGACGCTAGTGGTGGCGTCGTCGAGGAGCCGTTTCGACTCGCGAGGGCACGAACTGGAAACCTGGCCCGCATGCCCGAGCTCAAGGTTTGGATCGATCAGGACCTCTGCACCGGCGACGGGATCTGCGTCGAGCTGCAGCCCGGCATCTTCGGCATGCACGACGACGGCCTCGCCTACGTGAAGGAGACGGGCTGGCCCAACATCCTCAACGGTGGGTCCGAGCCCGCGCACAAGATGACCGACACGGCGACGGTGCCGCAGAGCCACGTGGACGCCACCGTGGAGGCGGCCGAGGAGTGCCCCGGCGAGTGCATCTTCCTGGAGATCAAGGAGTAGGCCGGAGCCGGGCCGGCTTCGCCGGTCGGCGGGAGGCACTTGCGGAGGGCGTCCCGGAGCGAAGCGAGGCCCGGAGCAAGCTCAGGGCACAGGTACGCCGGCGGCCTTTGCGAGGCCCTCGAGGTCGTCGACGATGGCGTCGACCATGGACCAGAGGTCGGGGACCAGCTCCCGGCAGGACACCAGCCCGAAGTCGAGGGTGTCCAGGTAGCTCTGCACGGTGATGTTGAGCCCCTGGCCGTCGACGATCGTCGACACCGGGTAGTAGTGGAGCAGCTTGGCGCCGGCGGTGTAGAGCGGCTGCCGCGGACCAGGGACGTTCGAGATCGTGACGTTCACCGGCATCTGGAACCGCGTGCTCAGCCGGGTGGCGGTGCGCATCGCCCGGGCGAACACCGCCGGGGGCGGGAACTGCGCGAAGTCGGTGAGGGCGTCGGCCGGCACGGCATCGTGCAGCTCCTTGGCACCCACCATCGCCTCGTGCACCTTCAGCACGCGCTGGAGCGGGTCGGGCTCGTCCGTGGGGAGCGACGCGAAGATGCTGGACACCCGGTTCGTCCACTTCTCGGTCTCCTCACCCGTGCGGATCGACACGGGCACCATCGCGATGAGCGGGATGTCCGGCAGCGCGTCGTGCTTCTCGAGCCAGGTCCGCAACCCGCCGGCGCACGCCGCCATCACGACGTCGTTCACCGTGGCCCCGAGGGCGTTCTTGATGTCCTTCACCAGCGTGAGCGACGTGGAGCGGAAGGCGAACCGCCGGTGCGCCGTGATGGCCGCGTTGAAGGGCGTGCTCGGTGCGGCGCCGGGGAGCGGGCCGACCGACTCGCCCTCCGGGGTGCGCTCGCGCCCGATGTTCAGCACCGCGCCCAGCGGACCGCGCAGCCCGTCGCGGACCTGGTTGGCGGCCGCCACGATGGCCGGGTTGCGCACGGTCTGCCCCAGCTCGCGCGCCGTGCGCGTGGCGAGCAGCACGGCGCGAGCGGGCTTGCGCACGAGGTTGGCGCTGGCCCGGGCCAGCACCTCGCCGTCCCTCGGGAGCGCCTCCGGCACCCACTCGTCCTCCGGCGGCTCGATCTCGTCGCCTTCGGGGTCGCCGTCGAGCATCAGCACCAGCAGCTCGGCGCCGGCGGCGCCGTCGACGGTGGCGTGGTGGACCTTGGTGAGGATGGCGAACCGGTCGTCCGGGAGGCCCTCGATCACGTAGCTCTCCCAGAGCGGGCGGCTGCGGTCGAGCGGACGCCCGACGATGCGCGCCACGAGCTCGGCCAGCTGCTCCTCGTCGCCGGGGGGCGCGACGGCGGTGTGCCGCACGTGGAAGTCGAGGTCGAATCCCGGGTCGTCCACCCAGTAGGGGTGGTCCAGGTTGAACGGCACGTTGAGGAGCCGGCGCCGCAGCGGCTCGAGGAGGTGGAGCCTCCGCTCGATCTGGTGCCGCCACGACGACAGCGGCTCGTAGGCGGGGTCGTCGGGACGTTGGTAGATCGAGAGGCTCGACACGTGGCCGAACTGCGAGCCCGTCTCCATGTAGAGGAACGAGGCGTCCAAGCCGGACAGCTGCTTCATGGTGGATCCCCTCCGTCAGGTCGGCTGGTGGCGAGCGATCTCCGCCCGGCCGACGACCATGTAGTGCACCTCGTCAGGCCCGTCGGCGAGGCGCAGCGTGCGCTGGCTGGTGTACATCCTCGCCAGAGGCGTCCACTGCGACACCCCGGTGGCGCCGTGGATCTGGATGGCCTCGTCGATGATCTCGCACACGCGCTTCGGCACCATCGCCTTCACGGCACTGACCCACACGCGGGCTTCGGCGTTGCCCATCAGGTCCATCGCCTTGGCCGCCTTCAGGACCATGAGGCGCATCGCCTCGATCTCGATGCGCGCCTTCGCGACCACCTCGGTGTTCTTCCCGAGCGCGATGATCGGCTTGCCGAACGCCTCCCGGCTGAGCCCGCGGGTGACCATGAGCTCGAGCGCTCGCTCCGCGGCACCGATCGAGCGCATGCAGTGGTGGATCCGGCCGGGACCGAGGCGCAGCTGGGAGATCTCGAAGCCGCGCCCCTCGCCGAGGAGGATGTTGTCCTTCGGCACCCGCACATCGGTGAGGCGGAGGTGCATGTGGCCGTGCGGCGCGTCGTCGTCGCCGAACACGTGCATGGGTCCGAGGACCTCGAGGCCCGGTGCGTCCATGGGCACGAGGATCTGCGACTGCTGGAGGTGCGGGGCGGCGTCCGGGTTGGTGCGGACCATGCAGATCATGATCTTGCAGCGCGGGTCGCCGGCGCCGGAGATGTAGTACTTCTCGCCGTTGATCACCCACTCGTCGCCGTCGAGCACGGCCCGGGTGGCGATGTTGCGGGCGTCGGAGCTGGCGAGGCCGGGCTCGGTCATCCCGAAGCAGCTGCGGATCTCGCCGTTCAACAGCGGCTCGAGCCACTGCGCCTTCTGCTCCGGCGTGCCGACGCGCTCGAGGACCTCCATGTTCCCCGTGTCGGGCGCCGAGCAGTTGAGGCACTCCGAGGCGAGCGGGTTCTTGCCGAGCTCGCCTGCGATGTAGGCGTAGTCGAGGTTGCTGAGGCCCTGGCCCGTGTCCGCGTCCGGGAGGAAGAAGTTCCAGAGGCCGTTCGCCTTGGCCTTCGCCTTCGCCTCGTCGAGCAGCTCGAGCTGGCCGGGGGCGTAGCTCCAGCGGTCCTCGCGCTCCTCACCCAGACGGAAGAACTCCTCGGTGATCGGCTCCACGGACTCCGCGATGAACGCCTTCACCTGGTCGAGCAGCGGCCGGGCCGCCTCCGACATCCCGAGGTTGTAGAGCTCGCCGCCGAAGTCGTCGGTGTTGAGGGGGTTGGCGGGCACGCGGGCTCCTTCGCTGGGTGGTGCGGCCCAGCAGAGCACACTTCCGGCGCCGACATCCGGCGATCCGGGGCTGTCACACCCCGGGCGTAGGGTGACCCGCGTGTCCGCCCCGGCGCAGGAGTCGCTGTTCGATCCCGTCGAGGCCGGCGGCGTCACGCCGGACACCGAGCTCCTCCCGCCGGTCGACCTGCACCCTGCCGTCAGCGCGTGGTTCCGAGAGCGGTTCCCGGACGGGCCCACCCCCGCCCAGCAGGCGGCCTGGCCGCCGATCGCCGCTGGCGAGCACACGCTGGTCGCGGCCCCCACGGGTTCCGGCAAGACGCTGGCCGGCTTCCTCATGGCCATCAACCGCCTCTACCTCGAGTTCGCGCGCGGCCTCCCCGTCACCGGCACGCGGGTCGTGTACGTCTCGCCTCTGAAGGCGCTCGCCGTCGACATCGCCGAGAACCTCGAGCGCCCGCTGCGCGAGATCGCGGCCCACGCCGGGCGGCTCGGGCTGGCCGCGCCCGCGCTCACCGTCGGCGTGCGCACCGGCGACACCACCCCGAGCGAGCGCGCGGCGATGGTCCGCTGCCCGCGCACGTTCGTCGTCACCACCCCGGAGTCCCTGTACCTCCTCGTCACCGCGGCCAAGAGCCGCTCGGCGCTGCGCGACGTCGAGACCGTGATCGTCGACGAGATCCACGCGCTGGCGCGCGACAAGCGGGGCAGCCACCTGTGCCTCACCCTCGAACGCCTGGCCCACGTCTGCGCCCGGCCCCCGGCGCGGGTGGGCCTCTCGGCCACGCAGAAGCCGATCGAGGTGGTGGCCCAGCTCCTCGTGGGCACCCGCGAGCGTGCGGACGGCCACCCGGACTGCACCATCGTGGACACCGGGCACCGGCGCGCGCTCGACGTGGCCCTCGAGCTCCCCGACGGCGAGCTCGAGGCCCTCGCGTCACAGGGACAGATGGCCAGCGTCCTGGATCGGATCGCCGAGCACGTGCGCGGCCACCGCACCACCATCGTGTTCGTCAACACGCGCCGGCTGGCGGAACGCCTGGCCCACGAGCTGGGCGAGCGGCTCGGCGACGACGTGGTCGCCGCCCACCACGGCAGCCTCTCGAAGGACCGGCGACTGCGCGTGGAGACGCGGCTCCGGGCCGGCGACCTCAAGGCGCTGGTGGCCACCGCCTCGCTCGAGCTCGGCATCGACATCGGCCCGGTGGAGCTCGTGTGCCAGATCGGCTCGCCGCGCTCGATCGCGACGTTCCTCCAGCGCGTCGGTCGGTCCAACCACACCCGCACCGGCACGCCACGCGGCCTGCTGTACCCGCTCACGCGGGACGAGCTGGTGGAGTGCACGGCCCTCCTCGCCGCCGTGCGGGCCGGACGCCTCGACGCGATCGAGCCGCCGGTGGCGCCGCTCGACATCCTGGCCCAGCAGGTCATCGCCGAGACCGCGGCCGAGGAGTGGCGCGTCGACGACCTCTACGACCTCGTCACCACCGCCCACCCGTACCGAGAGCTCCGGCGCTCGGCGTTCTACGAGGTGCTGAAGCTCGTGAGCGACGGGATCGAGACGGGGAGGGGCACGCGGGCCGCCTACGTCCACCACGACCGGGTGAACGGGGAGCTGCGGGGGCGGAAGGGCGCTCGGCTCGCCGCCCTCACCAGCGGTGGAGCGATCCCCGAGCTGGGCGACTTCCGGGTGGTCGCCGAGCCCGACGACACCCTCATCGGCAGCGTCAACGAGGACTGGGCCACGGAGTCGATGGCCGGCGACGTCTTCATCCTCGGCACGCACCACTGGCAGATCCGGCAGGTCACCGGCGGCGAGGTCCGCGTCGTCGACGCCGGCGACAAGCACCCCACCATCCCCTTCTGGCGCGGGGAGGCCCCCGCCCGCACCGTGGAGCTGAGCGAGGAGGTGGCGAAGCTCCGTTCCGTCGTCGAGCGTGGCGTGGTTCGCGACGACCTCGCTCGGTCCGTGGACGAGATCGTCGACCTCGCGGGCGTCGAGCGAGACGCGGCGGCCACCATCGTCGCCTACCTCGCCGCCGCCCGAGCGGTGCTCGGCGTGATGCCGACCCAGCACGACCTGGTGATCGAGCGGTTCTTCGACGAGTCCGGTGGCATGCAGCTCGTCATCCACTCGCCCTACGGCGGTCGCCTCAACCGGGCCATGGGCTACGCGCTGCGCAAGAAGTTCTGCGCGGGCTTCAACTTCGAGCTCCAGGCCAGCGCCAACGACGACGCCATCGTGATCTCGCTCGGGCCCCACCACAGCTTTCCGCTGGCCGACGTGCCGCGGTTCCTCAGCCCAACGTCCATCCGGGCCACCCTGCAGCAGGCGATCCTCGACCAGCCGATCTTCCAGAGCCGCTGGCGCTGGAACCTCAACCGCAGCCTCGTGGTGCTCCGGTATCGCGGAGGTCGCAAGGTCCCGCCGCCCCTCCAGCGCATGCAGAGCGACGACCTCCTCGCCGCGGTGTTCCCCGGCGCGGCGGCCTGCCAGGAGAACGTGGTCGGTCCGATCGAGGTGCCTGACCACCCCCTGCCGCGGCAGACCGTCCACGACAGCCTCACCGAGGCCCTCGACTGCGACGGGCTCATCGACCTGTGGCGGCGCGTCGAGGGCGGCGAGGTGCGCTTCCACTTCGTCGACTCCACCGAGCCGTCGCTCCTCGCCCACGAGATCCTCACCGCGGCCCCCTACGCGTTCCTCGACGACGGGGAGGCCGTCGACCGGCGCACCAACGCCGTGCCCCTCCGGCGCGGGATCCCGGTCGCTCCGGAGCAGCTCGGCCGGGTCACGCAGGAGGCGATCGACCGGGTGCGCGCCGAGGTCGAGCCCGCGCCCGCCACGCCCGACGAGCTCCACGACCTCCTGAGCATGCTGCTGCTCTCCGCCTGCCCACCCGAGTGGTCGCCGCTCCTCGACGCGCTCCTGAGCCGCGGTCGGGTGGCCTCGATCGCGGGCGATGACGGTGCGCTCCGCTGGCACACCACCGAAGCCGCCACCGTCGTGAGCGCCCTGATCAGCGGCGCCGACGTGGAGGGCACCACGGCGGAGGAGGCAGCCGCCCAGCTCCTGCGCGGACACCTCGAGGTCGCCTCTCCCCTCACCCACGGCCGCCTGGTCGCGCGCACCGGTCTGCCGCCCAGCCGCGCCTCGATCGGGCTCGCCGCCCTCGAGGCCACGGGCTTCGCCATCCAGGGTCGGTTCACCGAGCGGTCGGTGGACCGCGGCGACGATCCCGCCGCCGTGGAGTGGTCGAGCCGGCGGCTGCTCGCCCGCATGCACGCCTACTCGCGTGCGCAGCGCCGACGGCGCGTCGAGCCGGTGAGCGCCGAGCAGCTCATGCAGCTCCTCGTGCAGTGGCACCACGTCACCGGGGCGACGCAGCTCCGAGGCGTGGACGGCGTCGCCCGGGTGATCGCGCAGCTGCAGGGCTACGAGACGGCGGTCGGTGCCTGGGAGTCGCAGGTGCTGGCGCGGCGCGTGCGCGACTACGACCCCGCCTGGCTCGATCAGCTCTGCCACCAGGGCGAGGTCACATGGCTGCGGCTGCGCCCGCCCGCGCCGGACGACCCCGACCGTCGCCTCGCCGGCGCCACCCGCACCACGCCGGTGTCGCTCGTCCTGCGGGCCGACCTGCCCTGGCTGCTCGCCGCCCACCGCGGCGACGCCGCACCGCCGGTCCCCGCGTGCGGCGCGGTGGCCGAGGTCGTGGAGGTGCTCGCCGCTACCGGCGCGTGCTTCGCGAGCGACCTGGCGCGCGCCACCGGGCGGGTGCTGGCCGACATCGAAGCTGCGCTCTGGGAGGGCATGGCCCGGGGCCTGCTCGTGTCGGACGGGTTCGAGTCCGTGCGGGCGGTGGCCTCCGGGCGCCGGCACGCGCCCGCCACCACCTCCCGGCGCGCACGGTTGCGCTCCGGTGGCCTGCGGCCCGCCGAGACCGCCGGCCGCTGGTCCCTCGTACCACCGCCCGCCGCCGACCTCGACCGCGACGAGCTCGCCGAGGCGCTGGCCGACCAGCTGCTCGAGCGGTGGGGGGTGGTGTTCTACGACCTCGTCGCCGCCGAGCGCCCGGCCGTGCGCTGGCGCGACCTGCAGTGGGCCCTGCGGCGCATGGAGGACCGAGGCCTGGTGGCCGGAGGGCGGTTCGTCCGGGGCTTCAGCGGAGAGCAGTTCGCGCTCCCCCAGGCGGCCGAGGCCCTGCAGGCCATCCGGCGGGCCGAGCCGTCGGGTCGCCAGGTGCGCCTGGCGGGCACCGATCCGCTGAACCTCACCGGGGTCGTCCTGCCCGGCGAGCGGGTGCCGGCCCGATCCACCGAGTGCTTCGACCTGCCGGCCTGACGTAGGTCGCACGGTCGCGCCGCCCGGGTGGCCGCGGGCTGGGCCACTCGGGCCACCGAAGATGGCCCCGATTGACCATGCACGCTGCCGTGCTGGGTGCCGATGCACCTGAGGTCACCAGCGGGGAGGGCCGTGGATGGGGCAGTGCATGGGACCGTGCAGCGACGATCGTCGCGGCCGTGCGGCGTGCCAGACGTGGAGCGGACGACGGGATTCGAACCCGCGACCCCAACCTTGGCAAGGTTGTGCTCTACCAGCTGAGCCACGTCCGCGTGAGGTTGCGACGATAGCAGGGGCGTTCTGGGGAGCCTCAACCGCCGTCGGCAGGGGGGAATCCGCGGCGCGGACGTCGAAACCCATCAGGTCCGGACGTGACCGATGCCACTCCAAGACGGGCACTTGGTACCGTTGGTAACGATTCGGACAGATCGGGCACACCGGTCAGATGTGGGCACCAGTTCGACGTACCAGGAGGCATCGATGACGGCAGTGGAACGGCGGACGGCGTTTCGTCGCACTCGGCGCACCGCGGTGGGCATCGGTTGCGCCGTCCTCGTCTCCTTCTTCCTGACCGAGCCGGGTGCAGCCGCGCCCGACGCTCCCGCGGCTGCGGGCTTCAACAACGGCACCGGCTCCGCCATCGCGCTCGGCTACAAGGCGAACCCGACCAACGGCAACCTGAGCTTCGGCATCACTGCCGGCGAGTCGGTCGCCGGGCACCAGAACACCGCCGCCACGGGACAGGCGGCCGCCATCGACATGGGCGTGATCGGCGTCACCCTCGCCGGGGAGGGCTGCGACGGCGGCGACCCCACCCTCGCGGCCGAGGATCAGCCCCAGCCGCTCATCGCCCGATCCGGGGAGAAGGGTGCCGACCAGGGGTACAAGGAGACGGAGAAGTCTGCGCCGATCGAGAAGTTCGCGAAGGCCACCACCGCGCCCTACGCCGAAGCGCACACCATCATCGCCCCGTCGGGTGACGAGAAGTCCGCCTACCTCAGCGGCGGGCGCACCTTCACCTCGTCTGGCGTCGTCGGCGGCAACACCCGAGAGGCGGTCGCCCGCACCGACATCGACCTCCTGAGCCTCGGCGGCGGCCAGGTGAAGCTCCGCGGCATGACGTGGGAGGCGATCCACCGCTCGGGTGCCGTCAACCAGACGATCGGCACCTTCTCCATCGACGGCATCGAGATCGGTGGGCAGAAGATCCCCGTCCAGAAGGACGCCATCGACCAGCTCGCCGGCCTCAACGCCGTGCTGCAGCCGCTCGGCTTCAAGATCCAGCCGCCGAAGGTCCGTGTCGAGCAGGGCATCGTGTTCGTCGACCCGATGTCGATCGCGGTGATCCCCAGCCCGACCCGTGACGGCGTCACCGGCCCGGTCATCGGCGGTGCGCAGCCGCTCCGTGACCAGATCACCGCCGCCCTGCTCAAGCAGGACTGCGGCAACGCCAGCTACATCACCATCGCGGACATCGTGCTCGGCGGTGTGAGCGGGGCCGGTCAGGTCGGCCTCGAGCTCGGCGGGGTGCAGGCCACGACCGCCGAGATCAACGGGTTCCAGTTCCAGCTGCCCCCGACCCTTCCGCCGCTGGCCGCCGTCCCCGCGCTGCCGACCGCGGGCGGCGTGAGCACACCGGCCGCCGTCCCCGCCGCCGCCGCTCCCGCCGCCTCGTCGGGCACCGCGGCACAACAGCCTTCGACGACCCCCGTCGCCACCGCCTCCGCCTCCGCCCTGTCGGGCGAGCGCGGCGGCCTCATGGCCCTGATCGCGGCCGGCGGCTTGCTCACACTCCTCGCCACAGCTGAGGGCGACCGCCGGAAGATGCGGAACGCCCAGCGAGCCATCCCCCTGGAGGCCTAACCGATGTCAGCGCCCACCACCGACGGTCCGACCCCGCGCGGCAGCTTCGCCGTCGGGCAGCGGCTGATGCGGGGGTACGGACCCCTCGCGGTGTTCGCCCTGATGCTGCTGCTCATGTCGGTCCTCGTCCCGTCCAAGGTTCCCGACGAGACCGCCGTCGCCGCCGGCAGCTCGGGCGACACCGGCTCGATCAGCGAAGGCCCCGAGACCGTCGCCACCACCCCGGAGGGCGCCGCGGCCCAAGACGCCGGCGCCACCAAGGGGGCAGCGGGCGCCGAGGGCGGTGCCGCCGCCCCGGGCTCATCGGGCGGCTGCCCGGACCGCAAGGAGCAGGTGCCGGGCGACCCCTACTCGCCACCGTGCGTGGCCTTCACCGGATCGAACGGCGGTGGCACCTCCAAGGGCGTCACCGACAAGGAGATCAAGGTCGCCTACCGGGTGCTCAACGAGAAGGGGTTCCAGCAGACCCTCGCCCAGCTCGCCGGCGCCTCGCTCTCGGACTCGCCCGACTCCGTCACCCGCACCGTCAGCGCCCTCGCCGACTACTTCAACCAGCGGTTCCAGTTCTACGGCCGCAAGATCAAGATCGTCTTCTACGACGGCAAGGGCTCGAACACGAACGAGCTGCTCGGCAAGGGCCGTGAGCAAGCGGTCGCCGACGCCATCAAGGTGGCGGACGAGATCGGCGCCTTCGCCGACCTGTCGGCCACGAGCGAGCCGTACGCGGGTGCTCTCGCCGACCGCAAGGTGATCGGCTTCGGCACGCCGTACCTGTCCCGCAAGTGGCACGAGGACCACGCCCCCTACGCGTGGAGCATCGCCACCGACGGCTCGATCGTGTCGGAGTTCGCGGCGGAGTACGCCGTGAAGAAGCTGTACGGCGGGAACGCCGACCATGCGGGCGGGGCCCTCAAGGGCAAGCCGCGGGTGTTCGGCACCCTGGCCCCCGAGAACTCCTGGTACCAGGAGTCGGTCGACAACGCCGAACAGGTGGTGAAGAAGGCCGGGAAGAAGCCGGGCTACCGCCGGGCCTACGTGCTCGACCTCGGCACGATGTCCAACCAGGCGACGCAGATCATCAGCGACTTCAAGAGCCGCGGCATCACCACGATCCTGTGTGGCTGCGACCCGATCCTGCCGGTGTTCCTGTCCGGCGTGGCGAACCGGGAGCAGTACTACCCCGAGTTCATCATCGTGGGCACGGCCCTCACCGATGCCGACATCGTGGGCCAGCTCTGGAACCAGAACTTCGCCAGCCACGCCTTCGGCGTCAGCCCGCTCGACGGCTTCGTCCCGCCCACCCAGACGATCGCCTACGCCGCCTACAAGTCGGTGCGGCAGGACGAGCCCGCCTTCTCGGTGGACCTCATCTACTACCAGATGTACATGCTGGCGATCGGCCTGCAGATGGCGGGCCCGGACCTCAACCCGTCGACCTTCGACGCCGGCATGGCGAACTACCCGGCGAAGTCCGGCCCGTTCGGGCTGTGGGACTTCGGACCCGGTGACCGCACCGCCGCCAACGACGTGCGCGAGATCTACTGGGACGCCGGGGCGATCTCCACCTACAACGGCAAGCAGGGCGCGTACATCGGTGCCAACAAGGGCGCCCGGTACCAGCGGGACCAGATCCCGGCCTCGCCCCCGGGCCGTCCCACCAACGTGGGCCTGACATGACCGCCATCACCTCCCCGATCGCCGACGGCTGGAACGGGCTGTCCCGCTCAGCGCGAGGCGCCATCGGCGTGCTGCTGGCCTGCGCGGGCGTCTACCTCATCTACAACCTGCCCGTCCTGGCCCCCTTCCTCGAGGACAAGGCCCCGTTCGGCGCCATCGTCACCGGCGTCATCTACGGCACGGTGAACGCGCTGCTCGCCATCGGGCTGATCCTCATCTACAAGACGAGCCGGTTCATCAACTTCGCCTACGCCTCCATGGGCAGCCTCGCCGGCGTCACCGCCATCGGCCTGCACCTGGAGAAGGGCGTGCCGTTCTTCGCCGCCGTCCCGATCGGCGTGCTCATGGGCATGCTCACGGGCCTCGCCGTGGAGCTCGTCGTGCGGCGCTTCCGGCACACCTCGCGCCTGATCCTCACCGTCGCCAGCATCGGCATCGCGCAGATCCTCGGCGTGATCGAGGCGGGCATCGCGTTCAAGGCGCTGGGCTTCGTGTCGCTCACGGGTGGCTTCAAGATCCCGCTCGACCTCTCGCTCGACCTCGGCGTGAAGACGCTGTTCGGCGACGAGATCCTCATCATGATGGTGGTGCCGCCGGTCCTCGCCGGGCTCGCCTGGTTCCTCCTGCGCACCGACGTCGGCGTGGCGGTGCGAGCGGCCGCGGAGAACGAGGACCGTGCGCTCCTGCTCGGCATCCCGATCCGCCGCCTGTCCACGATCGTGTGGATGATCGCCGGCGGCCTGGCCGCCCTCACGTTCGTCCTCAAGGCGCCGTTCTCCGGCGTCACGCCCGGCCTCGCCGGCGCCGCGCCGCTCCTGCTGCTCCCCGCCCTGGCCGCCGCGGTGGTCGCCCGGATGGACTCGCTCCCCACCGCGTTCTTCGCCGGCATCGGGCTCGGGATCATGGAGTCGATCATCAGCTGGAACACGCCCGGTTCGCCCACGATCCAGTACGTGGCGTTCCTCATCGTGATCCTGGCTGCCCTGCTGCTGCAGTCCGGCAAGCTCTCGCGGGCCCAGGAGAGCGCCACGTCGACCTGGTCGGCCATCAGCGTGCTGAAGCCCACCCCGATCGAGCTCCGGAACCTGCCCGAGGTCCGGTGGGGTCGGCGGGTGGTCACCGCCCTCGTGATCCTGGCCTTCATCTTCATCCCGATCTCGTGGTCGGCCTCGAACCTCTACCTCGCCTCGGTGGCGATGGTCTGGGCGCTGGC
>JBJMHD010000053.1:0-4505 GCA_045807565.1 Acidimicrobiales bacterium
ACCACCCCCGGAGCCGGTCGGCCCGCGATCGCCGACGGGGATCCGATCGTGGCCGGCGTGGCCCATGACTTCGGGAACCTGCTGGCCGTGATCACGAACTACCTCTCGCTGGCCGCACGGCGGGTGGAGGACCCCACCACCAGCGAGCTGCTGGAGCAGGTCCGCGTGGCGGCCAAGCGGGCCGCTCGGCTCAACCGCCAGCTCCACGACCTCGGCGAGACCGGACGGCTCAACGTGCAGCCGGTGGTGGTCGACGAGCTCGTGCGGCAGGTCGAGCCCACCGTGCGCGAGCACCTGCCGAGCGGCTGCGAGCTCCACCTCGACCTCGCCCACGAGCCCACCACGGCGATGGCGAGCCGCAACGGGCTGGAGACGGCGCTGCGCCACCTCGTCGACAACGCCGGCGAGGCGATGCCCGACGGGGGTGTCGTCACGATCGCCACGCGCCCGGTGGGAGGTGCGGTGGAGATCAGCGTGTCCGACACCGGCGCGGGCATGCCGTCCGACGTGCTCGAGCAAGCGGTCACGCCGCGGTTCTCCACCCAACCCACAGGACAGGTCAGCGGGCTCGGGCTCACCATCGTGGACCGCGTCGTCCGCACCTTGGGTGGCGACGTCCGGATCGAGTCGACGGTGGGAGTGGGCACCACCGTACGGATGCGGCTGCCAGAGGCGACCGATGGGTGACGCGCGCCGGCCGGTCGAGGTGCTGCTGATCGACGACCACCAGATGTTCGTCGAGAGCCTGGCTCGCGTGCTGGCCGATGACGACCGCATCGACGTGGTCGGCATCGCCTCCACCGCCGCCGAGGGGCGGCGGCTCGCCCAACGGCACCGGCCGCGCGTCGCGCTCGTCGACTTCATGCTCCCGGACGAGGACGGGGTGGAGCTCGCCGCCGGGCTGAAGGCCGCGGATCCCGACCTGATGGCGGTGATGCTCACGGCATCCACCGAGGATCGCGTCCTGGTGGGCGCCATCGACGCCGGGTGCTCGGGCTTCCTCACGAAGGACCGAGCGGTCACCGAGGTCGTGGACGCCGTCCTCGCCGCCGCCGACGGGGAGGCGCTGATCTCACCGTCGCAGCTGGCGCGGCTCCTGCCCCGGCTCAGCAAGACCACCCAGTCGGTGGGCGCCGACCTCACCCGGCGCGAGCTGCAGCTCCTGAACCACCTCGCTCGAGGGCAGTCGAACAAGGCCATCGCCGAGGAGCTGCACCTCAGCGTCAACACGATCCGCAACTACATGCAGTCCGTGCTGATCAAGCTGGGCGCGCACTCCAAGCTCGAGGCGGTGTCCACCGCGGTCCGCGAGGGGCTGATCGACTACCAGGGAGCGCGCTGAGCGGTCAGCGCTCGTCGGGCACCCAGTTGCCGTGGAAGCCCACCGGCAGCCGGTTGGGGAGCACCACCCGTGCCACGGGGCCAGCGCCGGGATCGGCGGCCGGCAGCACGATCAGCTCACCGCGATCGGTGGACTTGTCGTACCCGAGGCTCACCAGCCACCCGTCGTCCTCGGCGGCGGCGTCGTGCCGCGGCACCATGCTCCACTCGCCGGCGGCATGGCCCTGGCCCAGGGCGATCAGCGACTGGTCGCCGGTCTTGCCGTCGATGCGCACGAGCTCGCCGCCGATGCTGATGTCGCGCTCGCGGGGATCGTGGCGGACCGCGGACGCGTAGCCCCACCGGTGAGCTCGGCCCACCAGGCGCTCGTCGACCCTCGGGAACTCCATCGGCTGGTCCCCGAGCTGCTCCTCGTGCGCGGTGCCGCTGGTGAGGTCCAGCGTCCACCGCCACAGCAGCGGCGGGCTGTCGTCGGGCCCGAGCCGCTTGGCATCGAACATCCGCTCGTACCGCACGACGTCGAGCACCACGCGGTCGCCGTCGTCGTGCGCGTTGAGCGGGTGGAACACGTAGCAGGGAGCCACGTCGAACCAGCGCACGTCCGCACCGTCGCCGCCCAGCGGGATGAGGCCCACGCGCGCGGGGCGGTCGTCCTTCCACCGGTAGGGGAACGTGGTGCGGCCGCCCATCGCCTCCTCGAGGTCGAACGTCACCGGGAGGTCGTAGACCACCATCCACCGCTCGGTGATCGAGCAGTCGTGCACCATCGGGCCGTCCGTGACGTCGATGGGCGTCACCTTCTCCACCAGCCCGTCGGCGCCGATCACGATGTACTGCAGGTGGGGGAGCGCCCAGTGGTACGCGACGGCGTGGAGCTTGCCGGTGAGGGGGTCGACCTTCGGGTGGGCGGTGTAGCCGTTGGGGAGCGTCCCGCCGAGGTCGGAGTGGCAGATGGTGTCGAGCTCGTAGGACAGCTCCACCGGTCGGCCGCCGGCCTCGACGATCGCGTAGGTCTTCCCGGCCAGCCCGATCACGTTGGTGTTGGCCGTGTCGAAGTCGCCGTGGCGCTCACCGGGCGCCGGCTCCTCGCCGAGCGCCTCGCTCACGCGGGTGGAGCGCACCATGCGCGCGCGGTACCAGTCGGCCCGGCCCTCGCGGAGGCGCAACCCGTGCACCATCCCGTCGCCCACGAACCAGTGGTGCGTGGCCGGGTCGACAGGGGTGATCGGGTTCGGCCCGTTCCGGAGGTAGCGGCCGTTGAGCTCGGGGGGGAGCGTGCCGACCACCTCGAGCTCCGTGGCGGTGACGTCGCCCGGGATCGGGGCGTACTGCCCGGCCAGCCACTTGTTCTCGACCACGGTCATGGGGGCCTCCTGCGTTGTATGACGCTGTTATGTATAACACCGTCATGTAACATCGTCAACGACATGCCCCGTCTCGCCGACCCCGCCATGCGCAGCCACCTCGTGGAGGCGGCCGCCCGTCGGCTCACCGAGCACGGACGCGACGGGCTGTCGGTCCGGAGCCTCGCTCGCGACGTGGGCGCCTCGACGCAGGTCGTGTACACCCACTTCGACGGGCTCGACGACCTGCTCGCCGAGGTGTGGCGGGAGGGGTACCGCCGCTTCGCCGTCGCCCTCGAGGCGCCCAAGGTCACCGACGACCCGGTGGCGGACTGGATGGAGCAGGGGTGGCGCTACCGGCACTTCGCCCGCACCAACCCGCACCTCTACCGGGTGATGTTCGGCGACGGCCTCGTCCAGATCCACCGGTGGAGCGCCGACGACGCCGAGGCGGCGTCGGCCACCTTCGTGCAGCTCCTCGTGCGCATCGAGCGCTGCGTCGCGGCCGGGCGGTGGCGGGTGGACGACGTGTGGACGGCCGGCGACGTGATCTGGGGCGCCGTCCACGGCCGCGCCCTCATCGAGCTGTCGGGGTACCACGAGGAGATGGCGCGACCGGCGGTCCCCATCTACGAGGAGGCCCTCCGGGTCACCGCGGTCGGCCTCGGCGACGACCCCGCGCACGCGGACCGCTCCCTGGTCGCGGCTCGGAGACGGGCGAAGCGGGCGGCGCTCCTCTGACGGACCGTCAGCCAAAACTAGAACGTGTTCTAGTTTCCTGCTACGGTCGTCCGAGTCCCGATCGGCCGCCCAGGAGGCAGTCCCCCATGGAGTTCGGCGTCTTCGCCCAGCTGTTCGTGCCCAAGTTCGAGCGCGCGCAGGACCCGAACGCGGAGCACAAGCGCATCATGCGCAACGTCGAGATCGCGCAGGCGGCCGACCGCAACGCGTTCAAGTACGTGTGGTGCCCGCAGCACCACTTCCTGGACGAGTACAGCCACATGCCGGGGCCCGAGGCGTTCCTCGGCCACTGCTCTGGCATCACCGAGCGCGTCCACCTCGGCTCGGCCATCTTCAACATCACGCCGCCCGTGAACAAGCCCGTGCGCATCGCCGAGAACGTCGCGCTGCTCGACCACCTGTCGAACAACCGCTTCGAGTTCGGCACCGGCCGCGGCAGCTCCACCACCGAGGTCAACGGCTTCGACATCGCCGACATCGAGGAGACCAAGGCGATGTGGCGCGAGGCGATCAACGAGATCCCGAAGATGTGGAAGAAGCAGTCCTACGCCTACGAGGGCACCTACTTCCGCGTGCCCGAGCGCGAGGTGTTCCCGAAGCCCCACGGGCCGTCGCACCCCGCCATGTGGGTGGCGGCGGGCTCGCCCGGCACCTTCAGCGAGGCCGGTGAGCTGGGCCTCGGCGCGTTCTGCTTCTCCACGGGCTCGCCCGATCGCCTCACCAAGCTCGTCGAGAGCTACAAGAGCGAGATCGGCAACGCCACCCCCGTGGGCGACTACGTGAACGACAACATCATGGGCGTCACCAACATGCTGTGCATGGAGGACCGGAAGAAGGCCTTCGAGGTCGCCGCCAACATGGGCATGAACTACTACACGAGCCTCATGTACCACTGGCTCGACAACATCCCGAAGCCCGACGGCCTGCCCGAGTGGCCGGAGCGGCTGCCGGAGCCCACGCCCGAGATGGTCGAAGCCATGACCAACGCCGGCCTCATCATCGTCGGCGACCCCGACGACTGCGTGAAGGGTGTGCAGCGCTGGGCCGACGTCGGCTTCGACCAGCTGACCTTCAGCCCCA
>JBJMHD010000054.1:0-32465 GCA_045807565.1 Acidimicrobiales bacterium
CTTGCCGGCGACATCGATCTCCAGGACGACCTCGTAGTAGCCGGACCGCCACTGGTCGCCGACCGCGATCTCGGCGGCGGCGGGCCAACCGCAGCCGTCCTGCGCCGCGCCGTTCGGGGTGGGGTGGTCCCCGGCCGGCACGCCGGTCTCGGCGTGGACGACCTCTCGCTCGCGGCCGACCCGCGCCACCTCGACGTCGACGGGCAAGGCGCCCGCCCACGACAGGTGCAGTGCCACGCGCCCGCCTGGCGCGACCGATTGCGGCCAGCACCACCCGGTGACGGTCTCGAACGCCATCGGCGGGACGCTACCGATCCCGCAGACCGGCGTGGAGCCCGCTATCGATGCAGCGGCTTGTACTTGATCCGGTGGGGCTGGTCGTCGCCCAGCTCCTTCTTCTTCCAGGTCTCGTACTCGCTGAAGTTGCCCTCGAACCACCGCACCTGGCTGTCGCCCTCGAAGGCGAGGATGTGGGTGGCGATCCGATCGAGGAACCAGCGGTCGTGGCTGATCACGACCGCGCACCCGGCGAACGCCTCCAGGGCATCCTCGAGCGCGCGCAGGGTGTCGACGTCGAGATCGTTGGTGGGCTCGTCGAGGAGGAGCACGTTCGATCCCTCCTTGAGCATCTTCGCCAGGAGGACGCGGTTGCGCTCGCCGCCGGAGAGGACGCCGACCTTCTTCTGCTGGTCCGAGCCCTTGAAGTTGAAGCTGCTGACGTAGGCGCGCCCGTTCACCTCCTTGTCGCCGAGCTTCATGAAGTCGGTCGTGCTGCCGGTGATCTCCTCGTACACGCTCTTGTCGGCGTCGAGGATGTCGCGGCTCTGGTCCACGTAGGCGAGGTCGACCGTGTCGCCGACCCGGAACGACCCCGAGTCGGGCTCCTCCTGCCCGGTGATCATCTTGAAGAGGGTGGTCTTCCCGGCGCCGTTCGGCCCGATCACCCCGACGATGCCGGCGGGCGGCAGCTTGAAGGTGAGGTCGTCGATCAGGAGCCGATCGCCGTAGCCCTTGTCGACGTCCTCCGCCTCGATCACGATCCCACCGAGCCGCCGGCCGGGCGGGAGCTGGATCTGCAGCTTGTCGGCACCGCGGTCGGCAGCCTCCGCCTCGGCTTGGAGCTTGTCGTAGGCGGCCAGCCGCGCCTTGCCCTTGGCCTGACGAGCCTTGGGGGCCATGCGCACCCACTCGAGCTCGCGCTCGAGGGTGCGCGCACGGGCGGAGTCCTTCTTCTCCTCTGCCTCGAGGCGCGCTCGCTTCTGGTCGAGCCAGCTCGAGTAGTTCCCTTCGAACGGGTGGCCCTTGCCGCGCTCGAGCTCGAGGATCCAGCGGGCGACGTTGTCGAGGAAGTAGCGGTCGTGGGTGATCGCCACGACGGTGCCGTGGTAGTCGCGGAGCGTCCGCTCGAGCCACGCGACGGACTCCGCGTCGAGGTGGTTCGTGGGCTCGTCCAGCAGGAGCAGGTCGGGCTTGGACAGCAGCAGGCGGCACAGCGCCACACGGCGCTTCTCGCCTCCGGACAGGGTGGTGACGTCGGCCTCGCCCGGGGGGAGGCGGAGCGCGTCCATCGCTATCTCGATCTGGCGGTCCAGGTCGTCGGCGCCAGCGGCCTGGATCTTCGCCTCGAGCTCGGCCTGCTCGGCGCCGATCTTCTCGTAGTCGGCGTCGGGCTCGGCGTACCTCGCCAGGACGGCGTCGTAGCGCTCGAGCAGGCCGGCGACCTCGGCGACCCCGTCCATGACGTTGCCCTTCACGTCCTTGGACGTGTCGAGGTGCGGTTCCTGCTCGAGGAGACCCACCGTGAAGCCGGGCGACAGCCGGGCCTCGCCCGTGAAGCCGTCGTCGAGACCGGCCATGATCCGGAGGAGCGACGACTTGCCCGACCCGTTCGGCCCGATCACCCCGATCTTGGCGCCCGGGTAGAACGCGAGCGTGATGTCGGACAGCACCTCGCGGTCCGGCGGGTAGAAGCGGCTGACCTTCCGCATCGTGAAGATGAACTGAGCGGCGTTGGACACGGGTGACGACGCTACCGGTGCCCGCCCCGCGCAGGACAAGCCTCGAGGGTTCAGCTCAGGTCGTGCACGATCCTCAGGTGGGGGAGGGCGACGACGTGGTCCTCGTCGCCGCACACGATCCAGGCGGAGCGCGTCGTGCACGAGAGGAGGGTTCCCTCGACGTGCTCTGAGTCGGTGTCCACGGCGACCCGGTGTCCGACGAAGCTGCGAAGTCGGTGCCAGGAGACGTCGTCGTCGCCCCCTGCCGCGGCCAGTGCGCTCATCGCGACCCTCCCTCTCCCGATGGGTGATCGCCGTTCGGTCTACCGCGCCTCCCCCCGCTGAGTGGTGGATCCCCCCGCTGAGTGGTCGTGGCGCGCGCCGGTACGATCGGGACGTGGCTGACGACCCGAACGACGACCTCCTCCCGAACGCTCTCGGTCCGAACGCGTGGCTCGTCGACGAGATGCACGAGCAGTACCTCGCCGACCCCACGTCGGTGAGCGAGTCCTGGCAGGACTTCTTCGCCGACTACCGCAGGGACGCCGCTCCCCAGTCGGTGGCTCCCGCGCCGGCGCCCGCGGCTCCTCCCACCGCCGCGCCGGCGCCCGCCACGCCGGCAGCGCCAGCTTCGTCGGCGACGGCCGCCGAACCCGAGGGGGACCCGATCCGAGGGGCGGCGGCCCGCATCGTCGCCAACATGGAGGCGAGCCTCGAGGTCCCCACCGCCACCAGCTTCCGGAGCGTCCCGGCGAAGCTCCTCGAGGTCAACCGCCGCGTGATCAACGGCTACCTGGGCCGCACGCGCGGCGGCAAGGTGTCCTTCACGCACCTCATCGGCTTCGCCGTCGTGCGCGCCGTCCACGAGACCGTGCCGGTCATGAACTCCACGTACGTGGAGGACGGCGACGGCAAGCCGCGGGTCGTGCACCACGACCACGTGAGCCTGGGCATCGCGGTGGACCTGGAGAAGAGCGACGGCAGCCGCACGCTGCTCGTGCCCGTGGTGCGCGACGCCGACACGCTCGACTTCCGTGGCTTCTGGGGCGCGTACGAGGAGCTGATCCGCAAGGTGCGCTCGAACAAGCTCAGCCCGGACGACTTCTCCGGCACCACCGTCACCCTCACCAACCCCGGCACGATCGGGACGCAGCAGTCGGTGCCGCGCCTCATGCCCGGCCAGGGGCTCATCGTGGGGGTCGGGAGCCTCGACTACCCCACCGAGTGGAAGGCCGCCGACCCCGTCACGCTCGCCGAGCTCGGCGTGTCGAAGGTCATCACCATCAGCTCCACCTACGACCACCGCATCATCCAGGGCGCGGAGTCGGGGCTGTTCCTGAAGCGGGTGGAGGAGCTGCTGCTCGGCGCCGACGGCTTCTACGACGAGGTGTTCCGCGCCCTCGGCGTGCCCTACGAGGCGGTGCAGTGGCGGCGCGACGTGAACCCGGTCGACCGCGAGCAGGCGATGCTCGAGAAGCAGATGGCCGTGGCCAACCTGATCCGCGTCCACCGGGTGCGCGGCCACCTGATCGCCGACCTCGATCCGCTCCGCTGGAAGGAGCCCCAGATGCCGGTCGAGCTCGACCCGGCCACCTACGGGCTCACCATCTGGGACCTCGACCGCGAGTTCCTCACCGGGGGGCTCGGTGGCCGCGACCGGATGGCGCTCGGGGACATCCTCCACGTGCTGCGGGACGCGTACTGCCGCACCATCGGCATCGAGTACATGCACATCCAGGACGCCGAGGAGCAGCGGTGGATCCAGGAGCAGGTCGAGGGGGTCGCCGCCGAGCTCGCCCTCGACGACCAGCGCTACATCCTCGAACGGCTCAACGCCGCTGAGGCGTTCGAGAAGTTCCTCGCCACCAAGTACGTCGGGCAGAAGCGCTTCGGGCTCGAGGGCGCCGAGTCGGCGATCCCCATCCTCGACGCCATCCTCGAGGCGGCCGCCGATGCCGACCTCGACGGCAGCGTGATCGGCATGCCGCACCGCGGGCGGCTGAACGTGCTCACC
Organism: Acidimicrobiales bacterium; assembly: GCA_045807565.1. Lineage (GTDB taxonomy): Bacteria > Actinomycetota > Acidimicrobiia > Acidimicrobiales > VFJN01 > VFJN01. The sequence goes on from JBJMHD010000054.1 coordinate 4,012, forward strand.
AACATCGTCGGCAAGAGCTACGACCAGATCTTCAAGGAGTTCGAGGGCCAGGTCGACCCCGACTCCATGCAGGGATCCGGCGACGTGAAGTACCACCTCGGGCAGACCGGGAAGTTCGTCGCGCGCTCGGGCAAGGACATCACCGTGGAGCTGGCGGCGAACCCCAGCCACCTCGAGGCGGTCGACCCGGTGGTGGTGGGCATGGCGCGCGCCAAGCAGGACGCCATCAACGACCCCGAGGCCTTCTCGGTGCTCCCGATCCTCATGCACGGCGACGCCGCGTTCGCGGGCCAGGGGGTGGTGGCCGAGACGCTGAACATGAGCGACATCAAGGGCTACCGCGTCGGCGGCACGATCCACGTGGTGGTCAACAACCAGATCGGGTTCACCACCACCCCCGAGGCCGCTCGCTCGGGCTTCTACTCCACCGACGTCGCCAAGATCATCCAGGCGCCGATCTTCCACGTGAACGGCGACGACCCCGAAGCGTGCGTGCGCGTCGCCCGCCTCGCGTTCGCGTACCGGCAGCGGTTCCACAAGGACGTCGTGATCGACATGGTCTGCTACCGGCGCCACGGGCACAACGAGGGCGACGACCCGAGCTACACGCAGCCGCTGATGTACGCCAAGATCGAGGAGCGCCGCTCGGTGCGGAAGCTCTTCACCGAGTCGCTCGTGAAGCGTGGGCAGCTGTCGCTGGAAGAGGCGGAGGGCGCGCTCGACGACTTCCAGAAGCGCCTGCAGACCGCGCTCGAGGAGACGCGCCAGACCGCACCGACCTCCGAGGTGATCGCCAAGGAGCCGCCGCCGCCTGCTGGCGTGCTGCCCCATGTGGACACGGGCGTCGACAAGGAGTCGCTCGATCGCGTGTACGCCGCGCTCTCGACGTTCCCCGAGGGCTTCCAGGTGCACCCGAAGCTGCTGAAGCAGTTCGAGGCACGCGACAAGGTGTGGGCGGGCGGCGAGGTCGACTGGGCGCTCGCGGAGGCGATGGCCTACGGGTCCCTGCTGCTCGAGGGCACCGACATCCGCATGGCGGGCCAGGACACCCGCCGCGGCACCTTCAGCCATCGCCATGCCGTGCTCGTCGACCACACGAACGGCGACGAGTTCGCCCCGCTCGCCCACCTCGGCGGTGACCAGGGCAAGTTCTGGATCTACGACTCCCTGCTGTCGGAGTACGCCGCCCTCGGCTTCGAGTACGGCTACTCCGTGGTGGCCAAGGACTCGCTCGTCATCTGGGAGGCGCAGTTCGGCGACTTCTGGAACGGCGCGTCCACGATCGTCGACCAGTTCGTGGTGTCGGCCGAGGACAAGTGGAACCAGACAGCCGGGCTCGTGATGTACCTGCCCCACGGGTACGAGGGGCAGGGGCCCGAGCACAGCTCCGGTCGCGTCGAGCGGTTCCTCACCCTCTGCGCAGAGGACAACATCCAGGTCGCGAACTGCACCCAGGCCTCGCAGGTCTTCCACCTCCTCCGGCGCCAGGTCCGACGGGCCGTCCGCAAGCCGCTCGTCGTCTTCACGCCGAAGTCGCTGCTCCGGGCGCGCTCGATGCGCTCACCGGTCGCCGAGCTGCTCGCAGGGAGCTTCCGGGAGACGATCGACGATCCCGGTGTCGCCGACGCGGGCGAGGTCACGCGGATCGTCCTGGCCACCGGCAAGGTCGCCCACGAGGCCATCGCGGCGCGCGACGAGGCGGGCGCGCCGGCCGCGGTGGTCCGCGTGGAGCAGCTCTACCCGTGGCCCGACGACCAGCTCAGCGAGATCATGGCGCGCTACCCCAAGGCCACGGACCTCATCTGGCTCCAGGAGGAGCCCGAGAACATGGGGTCCTGGAGCTTCGTGAAGGGGCGGCTGTACGAGCGGTTCGGCGACAGCCACCGCATCACGCGGGTGTCGCGCTACGAGTCGGGCAGCCCCGCCACCGGCTCGCACACCGTCCACGTGCAGGAGCAGAACCAGCTGCTCGCCCGCGCCATCGGCGGCTAGCGCCGCGGCGGGGGAGGCTCAGCGCACGGCGAAGCCGACGACCTCCTCGAGCTGGGCGAGGGCGTCGTCGGGATCCACGACCTTGATCGTGGTCATGCCCATGGCAGCGGCGGGCTTCAGGTTCACGCCGAGGTCGTCGAGGAACACCACCTCGGCCGGCTGCACCTCGCAGACGTCGCACGCGAGCTCGTAGAAGGCTCGATCAGGCTTCCGAACGCCCACCTTGCTGCTCTCGATCACGTGATCGAAGAGGCCGAGGGCATCGTTGCGACCGCCGGCGCGAGCCGCCGACGGGAGGTCGTCGAAGCTCACCCAGTTGTTGGTGAGGCAGGCCGTGACGAGCCGCTCGCGGCATCGGCGCACGGCCTCGACCATCGCGGGCCGGATCTCGCCGGCGAGGAGCGGCATGAGCTCGCGCGCCGCGACCTCGTAGCCGGCCTCCCGGCACTCGGCCTCGAACAGGTCGCAGAACTCGTCGAAGGCCACCTCGTTGCGCTCGAACCGCGCCCAGGCGTTGGTGTCCGGGTTCGTGGAGTTGATCGTGCGGATGAGGTCCCGGGGCAGGCCGTTGCGCTCCTCGAAGCCGTTGAACGCCTCGAAGGGGCTCGACAGGATCACGCCACCGAAGTCGAAGAAGGCAGCTCGGATCGGCACAGCAGGACCGGGCACGGCGGGCATCGTAGGGTCGGGACATGTCCGATCAGTCACAGGGTCCGGGTTGGTGGCTGGCGTCCGACGGCAGGTGGTACCCCCCGGACCAGGCCCCTGCCGTCCCCGCACCCGAGATGTGGGCCACCCCTCCGCCCGGCCCGCCGCCGCCGTCGGGCATGTCCACGGGCGCCAAGGTGGCGATCGGGGTCGTCGGCGGCTTCGTCGCGCTGATCGTGCTGTCGATCCTCGCCATCGCGCTGCTCGGTGACGAGGCCGAGACGAAGTTCGAGCGCACCGGCAGCGCGATCGACGAGGGTGACAGCAGCGAGGGCACGACGGCCCCGAAGCCCGTCGACCTCCCCGACGGGTACGCGCTGATCGAGGGGGACGGTGTCTCGATCGCGGCTCCCGACGACTGGAAGGAGGTCGACCCGGACGACTTCGGGATGACCCCGGAGGAGTTCGAGGCCGCCTTCCCGGATGCGCCGGAGGGCTTCGTCGACCAGGCGATGTCGGCGTTCCAGCAGGGAGCGTCCCTCGTCGCGTTCGACGTCGACGACCAGCTCGGTGCCAACGTGAACATCGCGAGCTTTCCCGGGGAGGCTCCCCTCTCGCTCGTCGAGCAACAGGCCAAGTCGCAGCTGGAGTCGCTGGGCGGCACCGTGAGCCGCTCGGAGCGCGTCAACGTCCCCGCGGGAGAAGCGCATCGGATCGACTACACGCTCGACGTGTCCGGGCCGGGCGGCTCGTCGGTGTCGGTGGCCGGCGTGCAGTTCTACGTCGTCGCCGACGGGCGAACGCACGTGGTCACGATCACGACCCCCGAGAACCCCGGGGACCTCGTCGACACCATGATCGACACGTTCCGCGTCACCTGAGTCGACGGGCTCACACCAGGAGGTCGGTGGCCAGCGCCTCCCACATGTCGGTGCTGAGCTCCAACGACGTCGTGTCGATGCGCTCGTCGTCGCCGTGGAACATCGTGCCGTAGTCCTCGAAGGAGAGATCGGTCGAGAACAGGCCGAAGCCGTACGACGTGGTGCCGAGGCGGCGGAAGAACCGCGCATCGGTGGCGCCGACCGTCATGAAGGGCACGATCTTCGACCCGGCGTAGAACGCCTGGGTGACCCGCTCGATCGAGTGCCAGAGCGGCGTGTCGATCGGTGAGGTCGTGGACGGGTCGTCGTGCGACGCGACCAGCTCCACCTTCGGCGCGAGCTCACCGAGCGCCTCGTCGAGCATCGCCCGGACCTCCGCCTCGCCGTGGCCGGGGAGCGTGCGGATGTCGATCTGCAGGTCGACCTGGTCGGGGATGACGTTGATCTTCGTGCCTCCGTGGGCGATCGTCGGCGCGAAGGTCGTGTGCGTGCAGGCGTGGAACTGGCGAGCCATCCCCACCGGGAGCGCGTCGCACGCGTCCACGAGAGTGTCCGGGTCGAGCAGCGGCCCGACCACGTCGTCGGGGTAGTCCATCCCTTCGAGGAACCGCCGCCACGTGTCGTGGATCTCCGTGGCCGGCTGGTACGCCGCGATCCGCTGCACCACCGCGGCCGCGGTGACGAGCGCGTTGTCCGTCTTGTACGGCTGGCTGCCGTGGCCCGGCGTGCCCGACACCCGCAGCTGGGCCCAGTGGCTGCCCTTCTCGGCCACGATCACGGGGAGCTTGAGGCCGGTGGGGCTGGGGATCGGGATGCCACCGGACTCGGTGATCACGTAGTCGGCCCGGATGGCGTCGGCCTCGTGGGAGACCAGGTGCTCGGCGCCCAGCGACCCGAGGGCCTCCTCGTCGGCCACGGCGAGGTACACGAGCGTCCCTCGCGGCCGGAACCCGCCCCGGGCGAGGCGCTTGGTGGCCACCGCCATCGACGCGGTGAGGTTGAGCATGTCGACCGCGCCGCGACCCCACACCTCGCCGTCGATCAGCTCTCCACCGAAGGGATCGTGACGCCAGCCCGACGGGTTCGCGGGCACGACGTCGGTGTGACCCATCAACAGCAGCGTGGGCGCGTCGGGGTCGGTGCCCTCGATGCGCGTAACGAGGCTCGTACGACCAGGTGCAGGCTCGTAGCGCGCAAGGTCGAGGCCGCTTCCTTCGAGGTACGCGTGCAGCACGTCCGCGCTTCGCACCTCTTGTCCCGACGACTCGCTTCCGTCGTTGACGCACGCGTTTCGTATGAGGTGCTGCAGGAGATCGGTGACCTCACTCGTCATCGCGGCGACACTACGCGCGCGTCTCCGCGCGTGCGCTTCTGACGACGCGCGCGCGATCAGGGCTTCTCAAATCGCGCGATCTGTTGCAACATCCCACGGTGCACTGCGCGCAACTGGTTGACTTGTTGTCTGGATGACGGTCACGCACGTCGTTGTCGACGGATCGAACCTCGCGACTGAAGGTCGCTCGCTTCCGAGCTTGCAACAGCTCGATGAAGCCGTGCGCGCGTACCTCGAGGAGCACAAGCCCGAGAACGTCACCGTCGTCGTCGACGCGAGCTTCCCCAACCGCATCGATCAGGGCGAGCGCGCGGCGTTCGAGGACGCGCTCACCGCAGGCGAGCTGATCACGCCACCCGCCGGCGTGATCGGGCGCGGCGACGCGTTCCTCCTGCAGATCGCGGACCGCGCTCATGCGGTGGTGCTCTCCAACGACTCGTTCCAGGAGTTCCACGGCCAGTACGGCTGGTTGTTCGACAAGGGACGCCTCATCGGGGGCAAGCCGGTGCCCCACGTGGGTTGGGTGTTCATGGAGCGCGCCCCGGTGCGCGGCCCGCAGAGCCGACGCTCCATGAGCGACGCCAAGAAGGCGGGCCGGGCCCAGACCCCTGCCAAGGGCGGGGGCACCCGCGGCAAGACCGTCGCGGCCGGCACCTCCGCGAAGGCGGCATCGGGCCGCAGCACCGGCACCAAGGTCGTGGCCACCAAGGGTGCGGCCAAGGCGTCCACCGCGAAGGCCTCGTCCTCCCGGGCGCGGGCGGCCAAGAAGGCCACGCCCGCCGGCGCCCGGCATGCCGACCTCGCGGTCGCCGCCGACGCATCGCGGTCGGGCCGGCGACGCGCCGCGGGTGGCCCGGTCGAGCCGTACAACGAGGCGCTGCCCTTCATCGAGTTCGTCTCCGCGCACCCCCTCGGCTCGAGGGTGCGCGGTGAGGTCGAGCGGTTTGCATCGCACGGGGCCTATGCCGTCGTCGACGGCACCCGGTGCTACCTGCCGCTCAAGAACCTGGCCGACCCGCCTCCGCGACGAGCTCGCGAGGTCCTGGCCGTCGGTCAGCCCTACACGTTCGTGGTCCAGGCGTTCGACACCCCGCGGCGCGGTGTCGACCTGGCCATGCCAGGTGTCGTGGTCACGGGTGCTCCACCAGGGGCGCGCGCGGCTGCGGCAGGCGATCCCGTACAACCGACAGAGGAGGAACGGGTGGCACCAGCAAGGAAGAAGGCGGGAGCCAAGAAGGCTCCGGCACGCAAGAAGACGGCGGCCAAGAAGGCTCCGGCCCGCAAGAAGGCCGCAGCCAAGAGGGCTCCGGCTCGCAAGAAGGCCGCAGCCAAGAAGGCACCCGCCAGGAAGAAGGCAGCCAAGAAGAAGGCTCCGGCCAAGCGCAAGGCACCCGCCAAGCGCAAGGCACCCGCCAAGCGGAAGGCCGCCGCCAAGAAGGCGCCGGCCCGCAAGAAGGCGGCCAAGAAGAAGGCACCGGCCAAGCGCAAGGCCGCCGCCAAGCGGGCACCCGCCCGCAAGGCGACGAAGAGGCGCTGATCCGGTAACCGTTCCGGACTCCCCGTCGGGGAGCCGGGTGCCGCCTGCACCGAGGGGGGCTGGCCCGATCCGCTTGGGTCGCCCCACTCGGTCAGGCGGGCCGGGCGACACAGCCCGGCGGGTGGCCGCGCGGACGGGCGGTAGCGTCCGAGGTCGTGCGGCTCGCGACGTGGAACGTCAACTCGCTCAACGCCCGACAGGAGCGCGTCGAGGCATGGCTGGCGGAGTGCGAGCCCGACGTCCTCTGCATGCAGGAGACGAAGCTGGCCGACACCGCCTTTCCGTCCCTCGCCTTCAGCGCGCTCGGCTACGACAGCGCGCACCATGGCGAGGGCAGGTGGAACGGCGTCGCAATCCTCAGCCGCGTCGGGCTCGACGACGTCGTGATGGGCTTCGGGGACGGGTGCGATCCGGACGCCGAGGCCCGTCTGCTCACCGCCACCTGCGCAGGTGTGCGCGTGATGAGCGCGTACGTGCCGAACGGTCGGGCGCTCGACCACGACCACTACCAGTACAAGCTGCGATGGCTGGAACGGCTCGTCGGGCACCTCGACGCCGTCGCCGATCCGACGCAAGCCGTCGCGCTGTGCGGCGACTTCAACATCGCCCCCACCGACGCCGACGTGTGGGACATCACCGAGCTCGTCGACGCCACCCACGTGAGCGCCCCGGAGCGCAAGGCGTTGCAGCGCCTCCTCGACTGGGGCCTCACCGACGTGTTCCGGGAGCAGTACCCGGATGCCGAGCGCGTGTTCTCGTGGTGGGACTACCGCGCCGGCAACTTCCACAAGGGCATCGGGATGCGGATCGATCTCGTCCTGGCATCCGAGCGGGTGCGTGAGCGGGTGCAGTGGGCGCTCATCGATCGGAACGCACGCAAGGGGAAGCAGCCGTCGGACCATGCGCCCCTGATCGTGGAGATCGACGATGCCTGAGGGCACCCCACCCCTGAGCGACGCCACCCCGGGCTCTCCGGGCTGGGCCGCGCGCATCCGCGAGCTCGCGCAGACCGAGCCGTCCCCGCGGCGCGTCGCGCTGTTCCGGGTCGCCGACGCCATCCGGACGGTGCTCCACCGCATGGTGCAGTCGAGCGCGCCCAACGAGGTGATCGAAGCAGCTGCAGCCGACCTCGAAGCGGTCGCGGATCGCTTCAACCAGTACACCAACAAGTCCATGTACGAGGGCTTCGCCGAGTCCGCCAACGCCGGCGAGCCCTTCGGCTTCTTCGATCACAGCCCGATGCTCGGCCGCGCCAACCCGCTCGCCCCGCCGATCGACCTGTGGCTCGAGGACGACCACATGGTCGGCACCGCGACGTTCGGCGCCGCGTACGAGGGCCCACCGGGCTGCGTCCACGGGGGGTACGTGGCCGCGGCGTTCGACGAGGTGTTGGGCTCGACGCAGTCGCTCTCCGGGAGTCCCGGGATGACCGGCCGCCTCACGGTGAGCTACCGGAGCCCCACGCCGCTGGAGACGGAGCTGCGGTTCGTGGGGCGACTCGAACGGGTCGAGGGGCGCAAGATCTTCACGAAGGGCGAGCTCTGGGCGGGTGATCGCCTCTGCGCCGAGGCCGAGGGGCTGTTCATCTCGATCCGAGAGGGGCAGTTCGCGGACCTGAAGGCCGAGCGCGATCGGCGGCAAGCCGGGCGCGAGGTCGACCAGGGGTAGGTAGGACCTGCCCTACGTCGGCGCGTGGAGGAAGGCCTCGACGATCGGGACCTCGTCGTCGAGGTGCTCCTCGAGGCCCGACACGATCGCTGACTCCACGGCGTGGGCGACGAGCAGCGCCTTGACCTTCAGGTCGGCGTCGCCGTGGCGCGCGCACGCCGAACCGCCGACGTCCTCGAACCGGTAGGTGCCCTGGCACCGGAACCGGTCTCGGTAGTGGTCCGGGAGCATCGTGAACTCGGTGCGGCGCTGCGCCAGGTGGTGGATCGAGCGCTCGACCCAGGAGAGCCGGTCGGGGTCGATCACGGCCCGCACCGCCGGGGACAGGTCGCCGGAGAACCGGTAGCGGACGTCCAGCTCCACCACGTCGCCTGACACGTCATGCCGCAGGACCTCGGGCTGGGACAGCTTCCGCATCCCGACGAACGTCGCGTAGAGGCCGGGATCGGCGTAGGCGCGGGCCACGGCGTCCACGTCGGCGTCGAAGCGCTGCTCGATGGTGAACCTCACGCCACATCACCCACGGCCAGGGCACCCAGGATGTCCTCGCCGAAGCGCTGGGCGAGGATCGGTCCGACGCCTCGTACTGCGCCCAGCTCCTCGACGTCGGCCGGATGCTCGGCCGCGACCCGTGCGAGGACGTGGTCGGGGAGCACCGCCTCCGGCTCGATCCGAGCAGCGCGGGCGGCCTCGGCGCGCCAGGCGCGCAGGGCATCGAGCGACGGGGGCGCGGGGGGTGTCCGGAGCGCCTGACGCTGGCGGACCAGCTCGTCGCGCCACCGAGGTGCGTCCTCGGCCTCCTGCACCACGGTCGCTTCGCTGGAGAGAACGGCGTCGATGAGAGGCTCGATCAGCGGCGATGGGCGCCGCGGCACGACCCGACCGCTGAAGGTGCGCTGCTCGGCGAAGGTGATCCGCAGCTCGCGCTCCGCTCGCGTCATCGCGACGTACAGAAGGCGGACCTCCTCCGCCTTCGCGGCCGCGGTCCGCGCGTGGGAGATCGGCACGAACCCGTCCTCGACCCCGGCGAGGTGGACGGTCGGCCACTCGAGCCCCTTGGCGGCGTGGAACGTGGCGATGTCGACCGCGTCGCGGCCGGTTCCGGCGGACTCGTCCTCGGACTGGATGGTCGCGGTGAGCCACGTCGCCAGCGTGTCGGCACGACCGTTGGGATCCAGACGGAGGTAGTCGTTGCCCATGCGGATCACGGCGCGGATGGCGGCCTGCTCCTCGGCCAGGCCCGCCAACCGCTCGGTGCGAGCCTCGTCGTCTCCGCCCGCCTCGACGACCTCCTTGCGCGCGTCGACCTCGAGCTGCTCCTCGAGGTCGGCCAGCGCCGTGCCCAACGGTGCGGCTGCGTCCCGGAGCGATCTGAGGGCGCGACGGACCTCGGGCCGGTCGAGGAACGCGGCGCCACCTCGCACCCGGTGGGGGATGCCCGCCTCGCGGAGCGCCTCCGCGATGAGCTGGGACTGGGCGTGCGTTCGCACGAGCACAGCCTGCTCAGCCCAGGGTCGACCGGGCGCGCGGGCGAGGCGGATGGCGCGAGCGACCGCGATGGCCTCCGCACGATCGTCGGGGTAGCCGCGCACGAACGGGGCGCGACCGTCCCCGTGCGCGGCCTCGACGGTACGCCGCGCCTGCCGGCCGGCGCGCAGGACGGCTCCCGCCGCGTCGAGGATCTGCGGCGTCGACCGGTAGGAGCGGGTCAGCTCCACGACCTCTGCCGGCGGCCACCAGCGATGGATGTCGAGGAGGAAGCCCGCGTCGGCACCGTTCCACCCGTAGATCGCCTGCAGCGGGTCGCCCACCGCCGTGACGTCGTAGCGATCGCCTCGCCACGCCTCCAGAAGTCGGAACTGCAGCGGGTTCACGTCCTGCAGCTCGTCCACGAACAGATGACGGAAGCGCCAGCGCTGGGCCGCGGCGAAGGCCCCGTCCTCCTCGAGGGCGCGCGCGGCGAGGGCGAGCAGGTCGTCGAAGTCCACCAGCCCGCCGCGGCGCTTCCGGTGCTCGTACTGGGCGTACGCCTCGGCCACACGCTCCGGGCGCACGATGGGCCTGCGCCCGATGGCCGACACGGCGTCGACGTAGTCGTCGGGGGTGACCATCCGCGCCTTGGCCCACTCGATCTCCGTGGCGAGGGCCCCCGCCACCGTGCGCTTGTCCTTGCCCGGCAGCGCGGGTGCCAGGTCGCGGAGCAGATGGCCCTTGCGGTCGAGCAGGGCGAGCGGCGATCTGCCCTGGTCGGACCAACGGGTGCGCAACGTGGCCCAGGCCACGGCGTGGAACGTCCCCGTGGTGACGTCGCCGCGCAGGCCGAGGCGGCGCAGGCGGTCGTCGAGCTCGCCCGCAGCCTTCCGCGTGAACGTCAGCGCCAGGACGTGGCGCGGATCGGCCGCGCCGGTGGCGACCCGGTGGGCGATCCGGCGGGTGAGGACCCGCGTCTTCCCCGAGCCCGCCGGTGCCAGGACGACCAGGGGCATCGCCGTGGAGGTCACGGCCGCCCGTTGGGGCCCGTCGAGCCCCGCGAGGAGCGCCTCGGGGTCCATCGGGGCGACCCTACGCTGAGCCCGGTGGTCGACGTGTCGCTCGAGCGCTTCGAGGAGCTGGTGGCGGACGCCCTCGACGAGATCCCCGACGACCTCTGGCGGGTCGTCGACAACGTCGTCGTGACGGTGGCAGAGGGCAGCGACGGCTCCCGGCTGCTCGGGCTCTACAACGGTGTGCCCCTGACCAAGCGCCGCGGGTACGGGGAGGGGATGGTGATGCCCGATCGCATCACGATCTTCCGCCGGCCGATCCTCGCCATGTGCGCCGACGAGGCCGACGTGGTGCGGCAGGTGCGCATCACGGTGATCCACGAGGTGGCGCACCACTTCGGGATCGACGACGCGCGGCTCCACGAGCTCGGTTGGGCGTGACGGTTACGATTCGCCGGTGCCGTTCTCGTCGAAGCTCCTCAACGAAGAGGAGGAGCTCGTCCTCGACCTGCACCCGCACTGGGTGTTCTTCCTGAAGTCGGCGCTGGCGTTCGTCGCCGCCGTCGTGCTCGGCGTCCTCCTGCTGACCTGGAAGGACGCGCCGTCCGTGCTCGGCGCGCCGAGCGGCGCGCTCATCCTCATCGCGCTCGTGTGGCTCGGATGGACCTACCTCAAGTGGGTCACCACCAACTTCGTCGTCACCTCCGATCGGCTCATCTACCGGCATGGCGTGCTGTCGAAGCACGGCATCGAGATCCCGCTCGAGCGCGTGAACACGGTGTTCTTCTCGCAGTCGATCCTCGAGCGCATGGTGGGCTCGGGCGATCTCGTGATCGAGTCCGCCGGCGAACAGGGGCGGGAGGCCTTCAACAACGTGCGGAAGCCGTCGGCGGTCCAGAACGAGATCTACCGGCAGATGGAGGCGAACGAGAACCGCAAGTTCGATCGCATCGGCGCACCGGGCGCCGGTCCCTCCGTGCCCGAGCAGATCGCCCAGCTCGACGACCTGCGCCAGCGCGGTGTGATCAGCCAGGCTGAGTTCGACCAGAAGAAGCAGCAGCTCCTCGACCGGATGTGAGCCCGGGCCTCGTCCGCCCGCGACCCGGCTCCTCGGTGCCCTCCTCCTCGCCGCGCCGCAGGTCGATCACCTTCTTGAACGGGATCGTGGCCACGTGCGCGATCCGATGCAGGTTCGCGAGCATGGATTCCACGTCGACGTCGTCCTTGTGCGAGCGGCGCAACAGGGCCATGCCCGACATTCTGCCCACAACCCCCGCGATCCAGATCAGGACCGGGATCAGGACCGGGATCAGGACCGGGATCAGGACCGGGATCAGGACCGGGATCAGGACCGGTCCGCGGTCGCTCCGCTGGCCGCCCGGACCGGCCAGTGGCGGCTCCGGAGATCGAGCCGAGCGCCCCGGTCGACCAGGGCGACGGCGCAGCCTCCGAACCCGGCACCCGTGAGCCGAGCGCCCACCACGCCAGGCGTGGACGCGAGCGTCATCACCAGCTCGTCGAGCAGGGGGGTGCTCACCTCGAAGTCGTCCCGGAGGCTGGCGTGGCTCGCTGCCATCGCCTCCCCGAGACCGGCTCGATCACCGCGGGCGAGGGCGGCGGCGACGGCGTCGACCCGGGCGTTCTCGGTGATGACGTGCCGCGCTCGCCGGCGCACCACTGGATCTTCGAGGCGATCGAGGTCGTCGACGGTCGCCTCGCTCAGCGGTCCCAGCTCGACGGTGGCGGCCTCGCACGCCGCGGCGCGCTCGGCGTAAGCGCTCGTCGCCAGCTCGCGCCGCTGTCCAGAGTCCACGACCACCACCTCGAGGTCGTCGGGCATCTCCACCGGCCGCACGTCCAAGGTGGTGCAGTCGATGCGGAGGGCATGCCCGGCGACTCCTGCGGCGCAGGCGAGCTGGTCCATGATCCCGCAGGGCACGCCCGAGGCGCGCTGCTCCGCCCGCTGGCACAGCCGGGCCAGCGCTCGGGTGTCACCCTCGAAGCCCAACGCAAGCGCCACGGCCACCTCGAGGGCGGCCGACGAGGACAGGCCGGCGCCGATCGGCAGCGTGGTGTCCACGTCGCCGGTGAACCCCGTCGCCGGTCGCAGCTCGGACACCACCCCGGCGACGTACCGTGCCCAGCCCGGTGCGACCGTCGACGGATCCCCGACGTCGAGCGGCACCACCGCCGGCTCCGACGCCGCGACCGACGTGAGGCGGACGACGTCGCCCTCGCGCTCGCCCCGCACCGTCGTCCCGAGATCGATCGCGATCGGCAGGACCAGGCCCCCCGTGTGGTCCGTGTGATCGCCCATCAGGTTCACGCGGCCGGGCGCGAACGCTTCGACCCGCATCAGGTCGGGGGCATGCGCGCACGCTGGCCGTGCATCGGTGCCCCGAACCCGATGTCGGGGGCATGCGTGCACGCCGCCCGTGCATCGATGCCCCGAACCTCTGTCACGCCGCGCGCAGCTGGCTGATCGCCTCCGTCGCCAGGTCGAGCAGCTCGAGCTGCCACGGGGCGCGCATGGCGATGTTGATCTGGTCGGCGCCGGCATCGACGTACTGCCCGATGCGGTCCACGAGCTGGTCCGCCGAGCCCATCAGCACGCCCGGGCGCACGCCGTCGGCGAGACCGCCGAACTGCGCGCGCAGGGCATCCTCGTCCGGGCAGAGGCCGACGTTGACTGCAGTGCGGATGTCGGCGAGGTCGCGCCCGACGGCGGCGCAGTGGTCGGCCAGCACGTTGCGCTTGTGCGTCACGGTCTCGGGCGACACGAACGGGACGTTCCAGCCGTCGGCAAAGCGTGCGGCGATGCGCAGCGTTCGCTTCTCACCACTGCCGCCCACCCAGATCGGCAGCTCCGCCTGCACAGGCCGCGGCTCGCAGCGCGCGTCGGTGAAGGTGACGTGCTTGCCGGAGAAGTCCGTGACGTCCTGGCGGAGCAGCCCACGGATCGCCTGGATGGACTCCTCGAGCAGGTCGAGCCGCTCGCCCGCCGAGGGGAACGGGATGCCGTAGGCGGCGTACTCGTTGAACGCCCAGCCCGCGCCCAGACCGAGGTCGGCGCGCCCTCCTGACAGGTGGTCGATCGTGGTGATGGCGTTGGCGAGGACGGCCGGGTGCCGGTACCCCGCGCAGTACACGAGCGATCCGACCCGCACCCGCGAGGTGTGGCACGCGAGGGCGGCATGGCACGCGACCGCCTCGTGGCACTCGTAGCCGTTGAAGTCGGCGGAGTAGAAGTGGTCCCAGATCGAGATCCAGTCGAACCCCAGGTCCTCGATCCGCGACCACAGGTCGCGGAGCTCGGCGATCGTCGTGTTCTGGAGGCCGGTGTGCACCCCGAACCTGGTCGATGCGCTCGTCATGGCCGCGGAACCTACTCCCGCCCTCCTCGGAGGGCGGTTTCTTGACCGGCCGGTCAAGGTCGCAACAGGATGGCTGGGTGACGACCGGAACCGCTCCTTCCAACGGCATCGAGATCGCCTACGAGACGCACGGGGACCCGGACGACGAGCCGCTGCTGCTCGTGATGGGGCTCGGGGCGCAGCTGATCGCCTGGCCCGTCGAGCTGGTGGATGCGCTCGTCGACCGCGGCTTCTACGTCGTGCGCTACGACAACCGCGACGTCGGCCTCTCCACCAAGATCGACGGTGGCGCGGGCGGCGACTTCATGGCCCAGTTCCTCGCCGCGTTCCAGGGCCAGCCGGTGCAGGCGCCCTACCTCCTCACCGACATGGCGGCGGACGGCATCGGCGTGCTGGACCACCTCGGCATCGCTTCCGCCCACATCGTCGGCGCGTCGATGGGCGGGATGATCGTGCAGACGATGGCGATCGAGCACCCGACCCGGGTCCGCACGCTGACCTCGATCATGTCCACCACTGGCGAGCAGGACGTCGGCCAGCCCCTGCCCGACGCGATGCAGGCGCTGCTCTCGCCGGTCGCCACCACCCGCGACGAGGCGATCGCCCGGTCGGTGGAGACGAGCCGCGTCATCGCCAGCCCCGTCCACTTCGACGAGGCGGCGGCCCGCAAGCGTGCGGAGGAGGCGTACGACCGCTGCTTCCACCCCGCGGGCGTGGCGCGGCAGCTCCTCGCCATCGTGGCGTCGGGCAGTCGGGCGGAAGGGCTCGCCCAGCTGGACGTCCCCGCGCTCGTGGTGCACGGCACCGGCGACCCGCTGGTCACGGTGACGGGCGGTCAGCGCACCGCCGAGCTGGTGCCGGGCGCCGACCTCCTGCTCATCGACGACATGGCCCACGACCTCCCGCTGCCGGTGGTGCCCCAGATCGTCGACGCCATCACGTCTCTGGCCGCCCGCGCCGCCGCCTGACCTGAACGCCTACCACGGAAGGACACCATGTCTGGACCTCTCTCCGGCCTGAAGATCATCGAGATCGCGGGCATCGGCCCCGGACCCTTCACGGCCATGCTCCTCGCCGACATGGGAGCGGACGTGGTGCGCATCGACCGCGCCCAGAACGTCACCGGGGGTGACCCCGCCACCCCGCCCGCCAACGTGTCCGATCGCGGCCGGCGCTCGGTCGGTGTCGACCTCAAGCACCCCGACGGCGTCGAGGCGGTGCTCTCGCTGTGCGAGCAGGCCGACGGTCTGATCGAGGGGTTCCGTCCCGGTGTGATGGAGCGCCTCGGCCTCGGGCCCGATGCCGCGCTCGCGCGGAACCCGAGGCTCGTGTACGGGCGCATGACGGGGTGGGGCCAGGACGGTCCGTACTCGGCGTGGGCGGGTCACGACATCAACTACATCGCGCTGGCCGGCGCCCTCGAGCCCATCGGGCGGGCGGGCCAGGCGCCGGTGCCGCCGCTCAACCTCGTGGGGGACTTCGGTGGCGGCGGCATGTTCCTCGCCTTCGGCATGGCCTGCGGCCTGCTGCACGCCCAGCGCAGTGGCGAGGGACAGGTGGTCGACGCTGCGATGGTCGACGGCGCAGCCACCCTCATGACGATGTTCCACGCCATGACGGCGATGGGCGTGTGGAACGAGGGCCGCGGCACGAACCTCCTCGACACCGGGGCGCACTTCTACGACGTGTACGAGACGGCGGACGGCACCTACGTGTCGATCGGCTCGATCGAGCCGCAGTTCTACGCCGAGCTGGTGCGCCTGGCGGGGCTGGAGGGCGAGGAGCTCCCCTGGCAGCACGACCGCAGCCAGTGGCCCGCGATGAAGGAGCGCCTGGCAGCGATCTTCAAGGCGAAGACCCGCGACGAGTGGTGCGAGATCATGGAGCACACCGACGTGTGCTTCGCGCCGGTGCTCTCGCTGTCAGAGGCGCCCAAGCACCCGCACAACGTGGAGCGTGGCACCTTCGTCGAGCTGAACGGGGTCGTGCAGCCGGCGCCCGCTCCCCGGTTCTCCAAGACTCCCGGAGCTGTCCAACGGCCTCCGTCCCACGCCGGGCAGCACACCGACGAGGTGCTCACCGAGTGGGGCCTCGACCCCGACCACGTGGCCAAGCTGCGCGAGGCCGGCGCGATCCGGTAGCGGGCTCAGTAGCCTCGCAGCGCATGGCGACCCTGGTCGCGTTCCACGCGCACCCCGATGACGAATCGATCGCGATGGGTGGCGTCCTCGCCAAGGCGGCCGCGGACGGCCACCGCACCGTGCTGGTGTTCGGCACGAGGGGCGAGCACGGCGAGGTCGACGATGGCTTCCTCGACGACGGCGAGACCCTGGCCGAGCGGCGGGTGAAGGAGACCGAGCGCTCCGCCGAGATCCTCGGGGTCCAGCGGCTGGAGTGGCTGGGCTACACGGACTCCGGGATGATGGGAACGCCCGAGAACGACCTCGACGGGTCGTTCTGGACCGCCGACCTCGACGAGGCGGCCGAGCGCCTCGCCACGATCCTCCGTGACGAGCAGGCCGACGTGCTCACGATCTACGACAGCGACGGGAACTACGGGCACCCCGACCACATCAAGGTGCACCGGGTGGGGGTGCGTGCTGCCGAGCTGGCGGGGACGGCCCACGTCTTCGAGGGCACGATCAACCGTGATCACATCAAGCGGGCGATGCTGGCGGCCGCGGAGGCCGGGACGCTGCCCGGGGACGACGCCCCGGATCCGGCCCAGCTCGAGAGCTTCGGGCGACCGGAGTCGCTGATCACCACCACCGTCGACGTGCGAGGGTTCCTCGCACAGAAGCGAGCGTCGATGGCCGCGCACGCCAGCCAGATCAGCGACACGTCCTTCTTCCTCGCCATGGCACCAGAGCAGTTCGAGCAGGGGTTCGGCCACGAGTGGTTCATCCGCCGCGGCGTGTCGGAGCAGCACCGTGACGACGACCTGTTCGCGGGGCTCGACTAGTTGCTCGAGAGCTGGACCCACACCGCGCTGGCGCAGCAGCTCGTCTTCGGCGCAGGATCGCTCGATCGGCTGCCCGCGGTCCTGAAGGGCATCGGTGCGCGGCGGGCGATGCTGGTGACGACCGCCGGCCGCCTCGCCTCGCCCGATGGCGAGCGGGTGGTGCAGCTGCTCGGTCGGAGCCTCGAGACGACCTTCGCCGAGGTCGAGTCGCACGTGCCCGTGCCGCTCGTCCACCAAGCGGTGCTGCAGGCCCGCCGTGACGCCGTCGACGCGGTGGTGAGCTTCGGCGGCGGCTCGTGTGCCGACCTCGGGAAGGCCGTGTGCTTCTTCGTCGAGCAGGAGGCCGGGATGCCGGGCGCCACGCACCTCGACCGGCCGGTGCTGCCGCACGTCAGCATCCCCACCACGTACTCCGGTGCCGAGCTCACGCCCTTCTTCGGGATGACGGATCCGGCCACGCGCCAGAAGCAGGGCGCCGGTGGGCCGACGTCCTCGCCCGTGGTCGCGATCTACGACCCCGACCTCACGGCGTCGACGCCCCCACGGGTGCTCGCCGAGACCGGCATGAACGCCCTGGCCCACTGCGTGGAGGCCGCCTACTCGCCGCACCGCACCCCCGAGGCGGAGGCGATCGCGCTGGCGGGGGCTCGCACGATCCACTCGGCGCTGCCCGCAGTGGTCATCGACCCCGCCAACGCCCTCGCCCGCTCGGCCATGCTCGAAGGGGCAGCCATGGCCGGACGCTGCCTCCTGAACGCCGGCATGGGGGTGCACCACGGCCTCGCCCAGCTGGTGGGTGGTCGCACGGGCATCCCGCACGGACTCGCCAACGCCATCCTGCTGACCCACGCCATCGCCTTCAACGTGCCGGCGGCGACCGACGAGGTGGCCCGGCTCTCCGCGGCACTGGGCGACGACGCGGCCGCTGCGGTCGACACGTTGCGAGCGGGCATCGGGCTCCCGGGTCGCCTGTCCGAGGTGGGCGTGGAGGAGGGCGACCTCGCGGCCATCGCGCGCCTGTCGCAGTCGAACGCCAACGTCGGCCGCAACCCTCGCCCGGTGTCGGAGGCCGACGCCCTCGCCATCCTCCAGGCCGCCTACTGAGCTCCTCGGCGAGCGCCATCCGCGACGGCATCTCGCCACCTCTCTACCGTGGACCGGTGCGTCGCGCTCTCGTCGTCCTCACCGCGCTCGCTCTCGTGGCTGCGTGCAGCGACGACCAGCCGAAGGGCTCCAGCGCCAGCTCGACGACCACCAGCCGCACGGGCGACGAGACCACGACCACCACCGCCGAGCCCGCGCCGGTGCGGTCGGACCTCGCGCTCCGCGGCGATGGCCTCGGCGTCGTCGACTTCGGTGCGTCGCCGGACGCCGCGGTGGACGCGGTGCGCGCCGAGCTCGGCGATCCCGCGCACGACACCGGCTGGGAGCCCAGCGCGAGCACGTACGGGACCTGCCCGGGCGAGCAGATCCGCGGCGTGGAGTGGGGAGGCCTCGTGCTCCTGTTCACCGACGGCGAGACCCCCGAGGGGAGCGGCGAGCACCTCTTCACCTGGCGCGTGGACGGCGCCCCGCCGGCAGTGGCCACGGCGACCGGGTTGGGCTGGGGCGCCACCGCCACCGACGCCGACGAGCTCTACCCGGACGAGGTCGAGCGCGTGCCGGCGGAGGACCCGTTCCCGGCCTTCCTCGAGATCCACGCCGAGGGCGGGACGATCACGGCGTACCTCGACGAGGGGGACGTGATCACCAACCTGGAGGCGGGCACCACGTGCGGTGAGTAGTGCCGTGCGGTCGAGCTACGTTGGGCCACCTGAGCGAGCCGACGAGGATCGCGGTGCGCCCGGTGGGCGGCGCCACGGAGGTCCACCTCCACGGGGACATCGACCTGTCGGTCGAGCAGGAGCTGATCGCGCGGCTCACGGACCTCGCCGCCCTCGGCGATCCGCTCGTCATCGACATGACCGAGGTGACCTTCCTCGACTCGACGGGCACTCGGGTGCTGCTGATCGCCCAGCGGGCGTGTGACGACGCCGGCACCCGGATCACCCTGCGCGCCGTGCCTCCGGCGATCCGGCGCACGCTGGAGATGGCCGAGCTCGACACGGTCCTGCGGATCATCTGACGGCCTTTGAGACCCTCTTGATCACTTTCATGAACCTTCGCTAACGTCGCCCCTGTGGTGGCGACGACGGCGGTCGAGGTGGTCGGCGACGACACCGTCGTCGTCAAGCGGGTGCCCGCCGCGGCGGTCGACGTCCTTCGCCGGGAGGGCGAGCGCCTGCGCCACGCCGAGCACCCGGGGGTCGTGTCGATCGTGCGGGACGGCCCGACCGCGGACGGATGGGAGCTCGTCACCGCGTACGCCGGGCGCTCGCTCGCGACCCTCGAGCGTCTGCCCGTGGCCGAGGTGGCGGGCATCGTGGCCGGCCTGGCCTCGACGACAGCTGACCTCCACGAGATCGGGATCGTGCACGGCCGGATCGATCCGTCCCACGTCCTGGTGGGCGATGCCGGCAGCCCCCGGCTGTGCGGGTTCGGCGATGGGACGACGCCGGCACGTCCCGAAGACGACGTCGCCGCGCTGGGTGCGCTGCTCGAGCTGCTCCTCGGCGTCGACGACGAACCCGAGCCGATCCCCGACCGGCGCTGGGGACCGCGCCGACGGTGGCGTGGCTGGGAGCGGCGCGCGCTCCTGCTCCTCGCCGATCAGGCGACGGCCGAGGACGCCGCGCAGCGTCCTACCGCTCGTCGCCTCGCTGCCGGCATCGCCGCGGCCGTCCCTGCCGCGGAACCCGCCCGCAGCGGCCCGGGCGAGGACGCCGTCGAGCCGTCGGAGCGACGCCACCTCGCGGCCGGCCCGCCAGTGCCCTCGGCGCGGCGCGGCCTCCCGCTCCTGCTGGCGATGGCAGGCGTGGTCCTCGCCGTGGCCGCGGTCGCACGGCTCTGGAGCTCCGAGCGCGGTGACCCGGCAGCACCCGTCGGCGGGTCGGTGACCGACGTGCAGGTCGCGGCCACCGTGCCCGGCTCGTTGGTGGTCGATGGCGGACGCCGGTACCGAGTCGGGGAGGACGGCGATCACCTGCTCGTGGGCGACTGGTGGTGCGATGGCCGCCCGACCCCGGCGGTGTTCCGACCGACGACGCACGAGGTGTTCGTGTTCGAACGCTGGAGCGCCAGCGAGCCGTTGGCGGTGCCGCCGAGCGCCACCGTGGTCGGCGCGGTGGAGATGGTCGCCGACCGGGGCAGCGACGGGTGCCCGAACCTCTCGGTGCGGACCGAGGACGGCTCGCTCGTCGCCGTCCCACTCGACGAGGTCCGATGACGGCGCGCCCGCGCATCGGGCTCGTCGCGCTGGCCGCGCTCGCGGCAGCCGGCGCGCTGGTGCTGGCTGGATCCGGCGCGCTCGCACCGCCTCCGCTCGGCAGCTGGGAGGCCCTCGACGCGTGGTACCTCCGCGTCGGCCCCGCGGCAGCGACCCTGGTGCTCGTCCGGCTGGTGGCGCTCGTCGCCAGCGCCTGGCTCGTCCTCATGGCGGCGCTGCAGCTGATCGCTCCCTTCGTCGCCCGGCGCGGGTTCACCGCCGCGGTCGACCGCCTCAGCCCTCGTTTCCTCCGCGCCCTCTCCACGACGGCAGCCGGGCTCTCCGTGACGGCCGGGCTCGCCCTGCCCGCGCTCCCCTCGGGCCCGGCCGACGATCCACCGGGCACGGCTGTGATGGTCCCCCTCGACCCGCCCGTCGCACCCGGATCGTCGTCCACGACCACCTCGGCGCCGCCGACGACGCAGCACGCCACGACCACGTCGCTACCGCCGACGACGCAGCCCACCACCACCTCGCCACCGCCCTCGACGATGCCGCCCGCCGGCTCCGCCGTGCGCCCGGCGCCCGAACCCGTCGCCGCCCCCGCCGGCCCGCCACCGCAGGAGGTGGTCGTCGCCCCCGGCGACTCCTTCTGGTCGATCGCCGTGGACGAGGCGGGGGAGCGCGACCTCGTCGCCTACTGGCGGGCCCTGATCGAGGCCAACCGGTCACGGCTCGTCGATCCGTCGAACCCAGACCTGCTGTACCCCGATCAGGTGCTGCGGCTGCCCTGACGCCAAGCGGGATCAGGCCTCCTCGCCCCATGCGCCGAGCGAGCCGGGCCGCACCGGCTCGAGGGTGGTCATCACGGGCATGGGCTCGCCCGCCGGTTCCCGGTCGAGCACGGCCTGCACGCTCGACACGACAGGGGCGAGCCAACCGTCGGGGAACCGGACGCCGTCGTGGTGGATCTGGTCGAGGTGCCGTCGCTCCGCCACGTGCAGGGGGCCGGGCACGCCATGCCCGTCGGCCCCGAGGAGGGTGCCGAACGATGTCGTGAGCTCGGCCCGCGCCCGCGGCGCCTTGGGCGATCGGTTGATCACAGGAACGAGCCGGTCGCTCGGCACGCCGTGGGCGAGCAGCGCACGAGTGGTGCGGAGGTGGCTGTGCAGGCCCTTCAGCCCCGGCAGCCCGACGACGAGCACCAGGTCGGCAGCGCTCAGCGTGGCGCGGGCGATGGCGTTTCGCTCTTCGACGTCGAGCGACCCGGTGTCCTGCTCTCCCTCCACGTCGGCGTCGACGTCGCCGACCACGATGCGGAAGCTGCGGCGAAGGCCGTCGAGCGCGGCGCCGAGCGCGCGCGGCCTGACGGCCGTCCAGTCTCGATGGCGCCGCAGGCCGAGCAGCAGGTGATACCCCCGTGCGCTGACGTTCCACGTGAGGGCCCGCACGTCGTCGATGGTCGGCACCCCGGAGCGGTGACCCTCCACGAGCTCGATCAGCCCGGGGACGACGTCGCCGGCGGCGTGCAACATCGCCTGGTCGGCATCGAGCGCGAGGTCGGCCAGGCACACCAGGTCGCGGTGCCGCGGGTCGCTGGCGAGGCCCTGTGCCAGCGCGGCCGAGAGCGTGGACCGCCCAGCGCCGGGGGCACCGGTGACGGCCACGAGGCGACCGCGGAAGCCCGGCGCGGACCCTTCGACCGGTCGCGGCGACGGTGCACCGACGGTGCGAGCGATGGGCGTCGCCACCTGGTGCAGCACCTGGAGCAGCTGGTCGCGATCGAAGGTGGAAGGGAGGAGGGCGGACGCGCCCAGCTCGGACCACTGCCGGGGCGCACGGCCGCTGTCGACCACCACGACCGCACAGCCGGCATCCCGAGCCAGGTCGACGAGGTCGCGGTCGGTTCCCGGCAGCGAGTCGTCGATGAGCAGCGCCGAGTAGCCGCGGCCCGACCGCAGCCGCACGCGGACCTCCTCCACCGACATCGCCTTCACGAACTCGATCGGGAGCACCGCGGAGGTGGCCCAGCGGGCGACGTCGCGGAACCACGCGGACCGGACCTGGGCGACGCCGAGGACGACGAAGCGATCGGTCGCCATCAGCCCGCCTCGGGTGAGCTCGCCGTGCTGCTGGCGTCGCCCTCGTAGAGCAGCTGGTCGTCGGTGGACGCCTCCGCGAACGTGGAGCGCACGACCGTGACGTCGCCGGTGCGCAGCGCGTGCACGAGGGCGGCGACCGTCTGGTCGCTGGGGACGGCGACGACGAGGGAGATCTCGCGGTCGCTGGTGAGCGACGCGGAGTCCTCAGCATCGATCTGCACCACCTGGGCGCCGCGCACCACCGATCGGGTGCGGTCGTCGTAGGTGACGAACACGTCCACCCGCTCGCCCGGCTTGAGCCGGCCGACCGCGATCTGGCGTCCGGGCAACGTGATGGCCACCTCGTGCACCGGCTCGGCCGCGCCCTCGTCGGTGACCGCTCCGGGCTGGACGATCTCACCCTCGCTGATGGGGCCCAGGGCGACGTGGCCGACGAGGAGCTCGACGCGTGCGAACCCGGGAGCGCCTCCCGGGAGCTGGCCGTGGACCGTGCGCAGGTCGGACGCCTCGATGACCTCGCCGAGGCGGATGGGACGGGCTGCCACCACGATCGAGTCCGTCGGCTCCCGCCCGGCCTGCTCGTAGGCGAGGAAGACGCCGACGGCCGCGACCGCCATGAGCACCCCACCCAGTACGGCACGCCCGCCAGGGAGCGCCCTGCGCCTCGTGATCTCCATCCCAGGCCCCCAGCCTCGAAGAGGCACGAGACTACACGAGACACGCTGGGCTATCATGCCCGGATGGCACCGTCTGCGGACATCGAGTGGCTTTCGACCCAAGAGGCGGCGCGTCGGCTCGGGATCACCACCCGCACCCTGTACCGGTTCGTCGACCAGGGCGATCTGCCCGCCTACCGCATGGGTCGCGTGATCCGCCTCCAAGGGTCCGACATCGATGCGTTCATCGCCAGCTCCAAGATCGAGCCGGGCACCCTCGAGCACCTCTACCCCGACACCGCCACCAAGAGCTGACGGCCGCCCTCAGCCCAGCGCCACCTCGGCGATGCCATCGACGCGGAGGTAGGCGGCGCCGGGAGCCTCGCCGCCGGTGCGCACGGTCACGACGTCCTGGCCCACCGAGCGCAGCTCGCCGCTCACCGCTTCGCCGGGGTGGAAGACGAAGAGCGTGACCCGAGCGCGCTCGGCGGCGAGCTCGCCGAGCACATCACCGAGGCGCAGGTGCGTGGTGACGGCTCGCTCTCCCGAGGTGACGCCCGCGGAGGGAGCAGTGCGCACGGAGGAGATGGCGCGGAGCGCCACCAGCACCTCGCGTCGCGACGCCACCCGCAACCCCACGAAGTCGGCGCCCACGACCTCGACGACGCCCCGGTGCCGGTGCCCCGCTGCGGTCGCGACGGCGAGCGGCACGCCGCGCTCAGCCAGGTCGACGAGCACACCGGAGAAGGTGGCATCGGCGTCTGCCGCCGCCCGCAACCAGTGCTCCCTCGCGCGCTCGTCGGCGGAGCGCTCGACGCGGGCGTCGGCGAGCCATGCCTCGAGGCGCGCGGCGAGGCGGGGAGCGTCGCCCCCCAGCAGGTGCTCGGCGTCGCCTACGGCGTCGTCCCAGGGGTCACGGCCGGCCCGGTCGTCCACCAGGCGAGCGTAGGGCTCGGTCGGCGATCGGTCCGGAGGGCCCGGCCAGTAGCCTTGCGCCGTCGTGTCGCCCACCCAGATCAAGATCTCCGTCCCCAGCAACCACCTCATGCCGCAGCTCCTGGGCGAGCGCGACGAGGTGCTCCGCCTCATCGAGGACGCCTTCCCGCACGTGGGCATCCACGTGCGCGGGAACGAGATCGCGCTCGACGGCGACGAGGACGTGGAGCGGGTCGCCCGCCTTCTCGAGGATCTCGTGCTGCTGGTGGAGCAGGGGCACCGGCTCGACGCCGGCACGGTGCGTCGCAGCGTCGAGATGGTCCGGGCCGACGAGCGTCCCGCAGAGGTGCTCAGCACCGAGGTGCTGCGCCCGGCGCGGGGCCGCCCCGTGCGCCCGAAGTCGAGCGGCCAGAAGCGCTACGTCGAGGCCATCCGCGACAACGTGATCACCTTCGCGGTCGGTCCGGCGGGTACGGGCAAGAGCTGGCTCGCCGTGGCCATGGCCGTCCAGGCGCTGCAGTCGAAGGAGGTCGACCGCATCATCCTCACGCGTCCAGCCGTGGAGGCGGGGGAGCGCCTCGGGTTCCTCCCCGGCGACCTCATGGCCAAGGTGGATCCGTACCTCCGCCCGCTCTGGGATGCCCTCCACGACATGGTGGGCACCGACACTGCGAGCAAGCTCCTCGAGCGCGGCTCCGTGGAGGTCGCGCCCCTGGCCTTCATGCGCGGCCGGGCCCAGCCGGTGGACCGGCGAGTGCTCACACCGTCGGGTTGGCGTCGGATCGGGGATCTGGAGGTAGGCGATCTGATCGTGGGTTCGGACGGCCGCCCCACACCTGTTCTGGGCGTGTTCCCTCAAGGCAGGCGGGACGTGTTCCGGGTTCGAGCCCAGGACGGTGCGGAGACGGTCGCATGCGCGGAGCACCTCTGGTTCGTGAGGACGCTCGACGACCGACGGCATGGCAAGGCCGGCCGGGTCGTGCAGACCCAGGAGATGATCGGTCGCCTCCGCCGCAACCAACAACGGCGATTCGAGCTTCCCCTCGTGTCCCGTCCCGTGGAGCTGATGCCGCGCCCGGTCCCGATGGATCCGTACGCGCTCGGCCTCCTGCTGGGTGACGGTTGCATCACGACGAAGACGACGCCGACGTTCACCACCACGGATCCGGAGCTGTGCGAGGCGCTCGTCGAGAGCTTCGACGGGATCGAGGCATCAGCCAAGTCATCCAGCGAGATCGACTACGTGCTGCGACGAGCCGGCGGCGGACGAGGGTCGCGTCCGAACCCGGTCACCGTCGCGCTGCGGGACGCCGGAGTGGCTGGGACCACGTCCCGGGACAAGTTCGTGCCGGTCGAGTACCTGTTGAACTCACCCGGTGTCCGGCTTGCCGTGCTCCAAGGGCTCCTCGACACGGACGGTGGTCCGGTGGTGCAACGGGCTCGCTCGTGCCGGATCCAGTACTCGACGTCGTCCTCGCAGTTGGCTGACGACGTCGTGTTCCTGGTCCGGTCGCTCGGGGGCGTCGCCTATCGGAGGCTGCGGATCGCCGAAGGCCGCCCACCGGGGAAGGCCCGCGGGCGGGCCGTCCACCACCGGCTCGATGCCCACATCCTCGACATCCGGCTCCCCGATGGGGTCGCGCCGTTCCGCCTGATGCGGAAGGCGGCCAAGTACCGGCTGTACGGCGCGGGCCGGCCGATGCGCTTCGTCGACACCATCGAGCCAGCCGGGGCTGCGGAGACCGTCTGCATCCAGGTCGGCGCCGCTGATTCCTTGTACGTCACCGATGACTTCCTCGTCACCCACAACACCCTGAACGGCAGCTTCATCATCCTGGACGAGGCGCAGAACACGACGCCGGAGCAGATGAAGATGTTCCTCACGCGCATCGGGTTCGGGTCGAAGGCGGTCGTCACCGGTGACGTGACGCAGGTGGACGTGCAGGGCGCGCGCAGCGGGCTGCTCGGGTTGGAGACGATCCTCAGCGGCATCGACGGGCTGACCTGGGTGCACCTCACGAGCAAGGACGTGGTGCGGCACAAGATCGTGCAGGACATCGTCGACGCGTACGAGCGCGCCGGCGTCGCTCCCACGACCACCTCATGACAGATCCCACCTATCCGCTGAGCTCGAAGCGGCGCCGGCTGCCCGAGGAGGGTGCGCTCGAGGTGTTCGTGGCCGACGAGCAAGACGCGCACCCCGTCGACACGGCGCGCTGGGCGGTGCTTGCGGAGCAGGTGGTGCAAGCCGAGGGCATCCGAGGGGCGGCCGAGCTGTCGGTACTCTTCGTGGACGAGGTCGCGATGGGCGAGCTGAACCAGCGGTTCATGGGCAACGACGGCCCGACCGATGTCCTCGCGTTCCCGCTCGACGACGACTTCATCAGCCCGGGCCGCTGGCCCGACTCGGGCACCACCGGTCCCGCGGTGAACCGGGGTGAGCCGGTCGATCCGCCGCTGCTGCTGGGCGACGTCGTGATCTGCCCGGCGGTCGCGGCGCGCAACGCTCCCGATCATGCTGGCACCTACGACGACGAGCTCGCGCTGCTCGTCGTGCACGGCATCCTCCACGTGCTGGGCATGGACCACGCCGACCCGGAGGAAGAAGCGGTCATGCAAGCGAAGGAGCGCGACCTGCTCGCGCGCTTCTACCCGAAGGATCCGTGACCAACTCGGAGCTCATCGGCGTCCTGGCGTTCATCGCGCTGGTCGCGTTCGCGGCCGTGCTCGCGGTTGCCGAGACGGCGTTGACACACCTCGGCCGTGCCCGCGCTGCCGCGCTCGTGGACGACGGCGAGAAGCGCGCCCCCGCGCTCGTGCGCGTGCTCGACCAGCGCGAGCGCGTCCTCAACCCGGTGCTCTTCGTGCTGCTGACGTGCCACCTCGGTGCGGCGACGATCGTGGCGGTGCTCGTGTACAAGCGCTGGGACACGCCCGGCGTGATCGTCGCGTTCCTCATCGAGCTGCTCCTCATCTTCGTGCTCGCCGAGGCGGTGCCGAAGACGTACGCGCTCCTCGCCACCGAGCGTGCCGCGCTGAAGGTGGTCCCGCTCGCGCAGGCGATCGCGTTGCTCGCGCCGCTGCGCTGGCTGACACGGCTGCTCATCGGCGCGGCGAACGTGATCATCCCCGGCAAGGGCCGCGCCCAGGGCATGGCCGTGTCGGAGGAGGAGCTGCTCGCGCTGGCTGGCGTGGCCGTCGAGAACGCCGTGATCGATGCGGAGGAGCGCGAGCTCATCGTGAACACGATCGAGTTCGGGGACACGATCGTGCGCGAGGTGATGGTGCCTCGGCCGGACATGGTCACGGTGTCCACGGAGTTCCGCGTCGCCGACGTCATGGAGGTCGCGATCCTCAACGGGCTCAGCCGGCTCCCCATCACCGGCGAGGGGATCGACGACGTCATCGGCATCGCGTACGCGAAGGACCTCATGCGGGCGGAACGCCACGGCCAAGAGGACCGGCTCGTGACCGAGCTGCTGCGTCCTGCGCACTTCGTGCCCGAGACGAAGCACGTCGCGTCACTGCTCCGGGAGATGCAGGCCGAGCAGTACCACCTCGCGATCGTGGTGGACGAGTACGGCGGCACGGCCGGCCTCGTCACCCTCGAGGACCTCATCGAGGAGCTCGTCGGGGAGATCGTCGACGAGTACGACGTGGAGGATCCGCAGCTCGAGCGGCTCCCGTCCGGCGACGTCCGCGTCAACGCCAAGCTCAACATCGACGACCTCGGTGAGCTGCTCGGCCTCGACCTGCCCGAAGGCGACTGGGACTCGGTGGGCGGGCTGCTCATCGGCCTGCTCGGCCACGTCCCCGCCGAAGGCGAGAGCGTGGACATCGACGGCTACCGGGTGAAGGCCGAGCGCGTGTCCGGACGGCGGATCAGCCGGGTGCTCATCCGCCGGACCGAGTCGTGACCGAGCCGGCGTTCCGCTCCGGGTTCTGCACGCTGGTCGGACGGCCCAACGTCGGGAAGTCGACGCTGCTGAACGCGATCCTCGGCACGAAGGTGACGATCGTCTCCGACAAGCCGCAGACGACCCGTACGCAGGTGCGGGGCGTGCTCAACCGCCCCGGCGCGCAGGTGGTGTTCGTCGACACGCCGGGCATCCACAAGCCGCGTACGTTGCTCGGCGAGCGGCTCAACGACACGGCAACCGGCGCGCTGGGGGGCGTGGACGTGGTGTGCCTGCTCGTCGACGCCACCGCGCCGATCGGCAAGGGCGACCGCTTCGTGGCGTCCCGGGTGCCACACGACGCGATCGTCGTGGTCAACAAGGTCGACATCGCGAAGCCGGACGAGGTCCTCAAGCAGCTCACCACCGCGGCCACGCTCGACCTCTCCGAGTACTTCCCGATCTCGGCCCGCACCGGCGACGGCGTCGAAGAGCTGGTCGACGCGATCGTGCAGCGGATGCCGGAAGGTCCGCAGTACTACCCCGACGACATGATCACCGACGTCCCCGAGGCGTTCTGGGTCGCCGAGCTCGTGCGCGAGCAGCTGCTCGCGGTCGTGCGGGACGAGGTACCGCACTCGGTGGCGACCCGTGTCACGGAGTGGGAGTGGCCGCGGGTGCG
>JBJMHD010000055.1:0-3276 GCA_045807565.1 Acidimicrobiales bacterium
GCCGCCCGGGGCTCCGCCGACCTCGACCACGGGGGCGCCGAGCACGTCGTCCCCCGCGAGGTCGCCGAGGCGCCACGTGCCCTCGCCCAGGTCAGCCGGCACCGAGATGGTCTGCTGGGCCGGCAACGGTACGCCAGCCGCCGGACAGGTCCGCTCCTCGCCGTCCGGGATCGGCCGGGCCTCCGGGGACGATCGCTCCCAGTACCACCGCGACCGCCAGCCCCCCTGGACCCACTCGTCGAGCGTGGTGCACGCACTCCCCCGGTACGCGTCGTCGGCCGTGAGCGACAGCACGATGGTGGCGCCAGGCCGCGGGGAGACGTTCGGCCGGACCCCCACCGGTCCACCGCCCGGGCCCGGCGCGGGAGGGCCCGACGACGTGGTGGTGCAGGCCGCGACCAGCAGGGCGGCGCCCCCGAGGGCGGCCGCCCACCGCGTCACGGGCGGATCTCGTAGAACGCGTTGATCGGGTGATCGACCTCGAGCTGACGGAAGCGGGTGAAGCCGGCGTCGCGCGCCATCGCCTCCGCCTTGCTGGCGGACAGGCCCAGCGTGCCCAGCCCGGCGCCACCGGGCTCGGACAGCGCCGAGCTCATGCAGCTCAGGACGCTGATGCCGTACATCATCGACGCCATCGGGTTGCGCTCCACGTTCTCGGCATAGGTGTCCTGGGCCTTGATGTCCACGAGCAGCCAGGTGCCATCGTCGACGAGGGCGGCGCGGATCGCGCCGATCACCGCGGCCGGGTCGGTCATGTCGTGGATGCAGTCGAACGTGGTGACGACGTCGACGCTCCCGTCCGTGGGAAGGGGCTCGTCGCGGGGATCGAGGAACGTGACGTTGGTGACGCCAGCCGCCGCTCGTCGCTGTCGGGCGAGGGCAAGGGCGTGGTGCGAGATGTCGTACCCGACGACGCGGGCGGCCGGGAACGCCTGGGCGAACAGCAGCGCCATGCCCCCGGCACCGCAGCCCACGTCGACGAGCGTGGCGCCGTCGCGCAGCCGCGCCTCCACGCCCTCGAGCTGCGGGACGACCTCGGGCAGCAGGTAGGTGCGCATCCACGGCTCGAAGCCGCGCGCGATCCCTGCCGCGCACTCGGGACCGTGCTCGTCGTAGTCGAGGCCCACCCCGCTGCGGAAGGCGTCAGGGAGCCGGTCGACGAGGGCGAGGTCGCTCGGGAGGTGGCTGAACGGGCCCATGGCGTAGGCAGGGTGGTCGGGGTCGGCCAGCACCGCCGCCGCCACCGGCGTGAGCGACAGCCGTTCGTCGGCGTCGACCACGATCACGTTGGCCGCCCCCTGGTTGTACGCCCACTCGCGCACCCATCGCTCGTGCAGCCCGGTGACCTCGGCGAGCGCCGCGGTGGTGAGCGGCTGCTCGGCCTCGGCGAGGGCCGTGTAGAGGCCCAGGCGATCGCCGAGGTGGATCATCGCCGCGGTGACGGCCCCCTGGAGGTTGGTGAACACCTGGTAGGCGAAGAGGCCCACCTCGCCGGGATCGAGCTCAGCATGCGCCATCCCGGCGACGGTACCGGTCTACGGCTGCCAGGCGGTGAGGTCCTCGAGGCGCGGGTCGTTCGAGAACATCTCGGTGATCGGCTGGTCGATGCCGATGCGCTTCTGGAGCCGCTTCATGTGCAGCTCCTCGTTCCAGATCGACAGGCTCACCGCCATGCCCTTGGAACCGGCGCGCGCCGTGCGACCCGAGCGGTGGAGGTACGTCTTGTGCTCGGGCGCCGGCTCGTAGTGGATGACGACGTCGATGTCGTCGATGTGCAGCCCACGTGCGGCGACGTCGGTGGCGACGAGCACCTGGAGCTTGCCGTCGGAGAACTTCTTCAGGGCGTCCTCACGCTGGCCTTGCCGCAGGTCGCCGTGGATGGCGGCCGCACGCACCCCCTCCTCGTTGAGGGCCCGCGCCAGCCGGTCGGCGACGCGCTTCGTGTTGGTGAAGGCGAGCGTGCGCCCGCTGTTGCGCGCGATCGCGGCCGCGACCTTCACCTTGTCCATCTCGTGGACCGCGATGAACCGGTGGATCATCGCGTCCACCGTGACGGTGGGCGACGCCACCTCGTGGTACACGGGGTCGTGCTGGTACCGCTTGATCAGGCCGTCGACGACGCCGTCGAGCGTGGCGGAGAACAGCAGGGTCTGGTGCTTGTTGTCGACGTGGCGGAGCAGCCACTCGACCTGGGGCAGGAAGCCCATGTCGGCCATGCGGTCCGCTTCGTCGACCACCACGATCTCGAGACCGTTGAGCTGGACCTCCTTGCGGTCGACGAGGTCGATCAGCCGGCCGGGCGTGGCGATGATCGCCTCGACGCCGTCGGCCATGGCCTTGATCTGCTTGTCCATGTCGGCGCCGCCGTAGACGGCGACGACGCGCGAGCCGATGGCCTTGGCCAGCGGGGCGAGCACGTCGTGGACCTGGAGCGCCAGCTCCCGGGTGGGGACGAGCACGAGCCCGAGCGGCTTGCGGGGCTCGGCCCGACCGAGGCGGTCGAGCATGGGCAGGCCGAAGGCGAGGGTCTTGCCGGACCCGGTCTTGGCCTTGCCGCACACGTCGCGGCCCGCGAGGGCGTCCGCGATCGAGAGGCGCTGGATGGCGAACGGCTCGATGATGCCCTGGTCAGCCAGGACCTTCACGAGGCGGGGGGAGACGCCGAGGTCTTCGAACGTGAGGTGGTCGCCCTCGGCGGGCGACTCGATGTCGGTGTTGTCCATGATGTTGCGGACAAGGTTACCGGTGGGGTCTCAGCGGCCCCGCATCACGCTCAGCCGGGAAGGGCTCCCTGGACCGCGCTGACGAGGGCATCGTCCTCTGGCGTGACCATCGGACCGAAGCGGGTGACCTTCCCGCCGGGGGCCACCAGGAACTTCTCGAAGTTCCACTGGATGTCGCCGTCGCGGCCTTCGGCGTCGGCCACCGACGTGAGCTCCTCGTAGAGGGGATGGCGGCCGTCGCCGTTCACCTCGACCTTCTCGGCCAGCGGGAACGTGACGCCGTAGGTGGTGGAGCAGAAGGTGGCGATCTCCTCCGACGAGCCCGGCTCCTGGCCACCGAACTGGTTGCACGGCACGCCGAGCACCGAGAAGCCCTGGTCGGCGTACTGCTCGTGCATCTTCTCGAGGCCCTCGTACTGCGGGGTGAGCCCGCACTTGGAGGCGACGTTCACGATGAGGAGCGCCTTGTCCTCGTAGTCGTGCAGGTCGAGAGGCGAACCGTCGAGGCGGCTGATCGAGTGGTCGTAGATCGACATGGCCGTGAACCTATCCG
>JBJMHD010000056.1:0-10248 GCA_045807565.1 Acidimicrobiales bacterium
ACCGGGATCTCGCGGTCGGTCTTCTTCTCGTAGTCCGCGAAGCCGGGGTAGTCGGCCTTCTGCGCCCCCCAGATCGGACCGCGCTCCTCGCTGCTGGCGACCCGCGCTCGGAACGCCCGCGTCTCGGTCCCGATCTCGGCCGTCACGTCAGGGTTGGCGACGAGGTTGTGGAACCAGTCCGGGTTCGTGTCGTGTCCTCCCTTGGACGCGAACACGGCGAGGGGCCCGCCGAGGTCCCGATACATCATCGGGTTGACGCGCTCCTTGCCGGAGCGGGCACCGGTCGTGTGGAGCAGGAGGAGCGGCGCACCCTCGAAGGCCCCTCCGACCTTGCCATCGTTCGAGCGGAACTCCTCGATCGTGTTGCTGTTCCAGTCGCTCATCCCTCGCCTCCTCGGCACTGCGCGAGCATCGAGCCCAGTGTGCCCGCTGTCGGGTGCGGAGCGGACGAGCCGGTGAGGTACGCCGCGGGGTGGCCATCAAGCCGTCGGACGACGACTCGATGCGGCGAAGATGGTCCCGATGGGACCGCAGCGGATGCTGTTCACGACCCGGCCGCTCGCCGGCCACTTCGAGCCGCTCGTCCCGCTCGCGATGGAGGCGAGGAGCGCAGGGCACCTCGTCGCGTTCGCCACGGGCGAGCCGTACTGCACCCGCGCGCGCGACGCCGGGTTCGATGCGTTCGACGCTGGTCCCGGCGAAGCGTTCAGAGCCGAGTGGGCACCGCGGTTCCCGGGCTTCGACCAGCTCGTGGGCGACGCCCAACGCCGGTTCTTCCTGACCGAGATCTTCGCCAACCTCGAGCTGGCTCCTCGGGCCCAGGATCTTGAGGAGATCGTCGACGCTTGGCGGCCCCAGGTAGTCGTCCACGAGGTCGCCGAGCTGGCGGCGCCGCTGGTCGCCAGCGCCCGCGGCATCCCCTATGCAGACGTCAGCTACGGGGCACTCATCGATTCCTCACTGCTCCGCGCGACGGGCGAGGCCGCGGCCCCGCACTGGCGGGCGCGCGGCCTCGAACCGCACCCGGTTGCCGGCCTGTTCCGCCATCTCTACATCGACACCTGCCCGCCGACGTTGCAGTCGCCTGAGATCGCGTCCATCACCGCCGTGCAGCAGCTGCGGCCCGCTGCGGCGACGGTCCGAGGTTCCGCTCCGCCGGAGTGGCTCGATCGACTCGGCTCGGGAGCGATCGTCTACCTGACCATGGGGACGGTCTGGAACAGCAAGCTCGACATCTTCCGTGCCGTGATCGACGCGCTGCGTGATGAGGACATCGCCCTCATCGTGACCGTGGGCCGTCAGAACGATCCCGCGAGCCTTGGCCCTCAGCCCGACAACGTGATCGTCCAGCGATACATCCCGCAAGGCGAGCTGCTTCCGCGGTGTGACGCAGTCATCACCCACGGCGGAGCGGGCACGATGCTCGGAGCTCTTGCGTTCGGTCGTCCGCTGCTGCTCCTTCCGCAGGGCGCGGACCAGTACGCCAACGCGGAGCGCGTCGTCACGGCCGGCGCTGGACTGCAGATCCTCGACCGCGAGCTCTCGGTCGACGTCGTCCGACGTGCGACCCGCGCGATCCTCGACGACGTGCGCTACCGCAACGCCGCCGCGCGCATCCAGGCGGAGATCCGGGCGATGCCCGATGTCCAGGACGCGCTCAGCAGCGTCGAAGCGCTCGCCCCTGGGTGACCGGCCGGCAGGGGCAGCTCGGTCGCTGGCGCTGTCGGGGACGTACCTGGCGCGGCGCGGTCAGGTGCCGGTGAAGGTCGGGTCGCGCTTCTCGGCGAAGGCGGTGGGCCCTTCCTTGGCGTCGTTGGTCGCGAACACGGGCCAGCCGATCTCCAGCTCGTTCGCCAGCGCGTCGTGCTCGCCCAGGTCGGCGCTCTCCCGGAGGCTCCTGAGGACGGCCTGCACGGCCAGGGGCCCGTTGGCGGCGATCTGATCGGCGAGCTCGCGGGCCTTGGTGAGCGCCTGGCCGTCGGGGACGACGTGACCGATGAGGCCGACCTCGAGCGCCTCGGCCGCGGGCATCTGACGGCCGGTCAGCAGCAGCTCAGCAGCGATCGTGTACGGGATCTGGCGACGCAGTCGCACGGTGGAGCCGCCGAGCGGGAACAGGCCCCGGCGGACCTCCGCCACCCCGAAGACGGCGCTCTCGCCCGCGACCCGGAGATCCATGGCCTGCAGGATCTCGGTGCCGCCGGCGACGGCGTAGCCCTCCACGGCCGCGATGAGCGGCTTGCCGGGCTGGAAGTGGCGGAGCAGCGCCTTCCAGTGGAGGTCGGGGTCGGCGTTGAAGCGGGGCGTCCACTCGTCGTCGGGGTGGCCGCCGGCCATCGCCTTGAGGTCGGCGCCGGCGCAGAAGTGCCCGCCGGCACCCGTGACGATGGCGACGCGGATCTCGGGGTCTTCGTCGATCTCCACCCACGCGTCGTACATGCGGCAGAGCATCTCGCCCGAGAGGGCGTTGCGAGCCTCCGGGCGGTTGAGGGTGACGGTGACGACGTGGCCGTCACGCTCGATCAGCAGGTGGGGTTCGGGCACCGACGGAGCCTACGGGCCCGTCACCCAGCTCCCATGTAGGCGGCCTCGAGCTCGGGAGCGATGTCGTCGGGCTGGCCGACGCTGGTGACGCGGCCGTGGAGCATGATCGCGGCATAGTCGGCGACGCCCAGCACGGTGCGGGCGAACTGCTCGACCACGAGGATCGACACGCCGCTCTCGGCGATCTGCTTCACGATCTCGTAGAGCTCCTCGACGATCAGCGGGGCCAGGCCCATCGAGAGCTCGTCCAGGAACAGGAGGGTGGGGTCCACCGCCAACCCGCGAGCCATGGCGAGCATCTGCTGCTCGCCGCCGGACATGGTGCCGGCCAGCTGGTTGCGGCGTTCGCTGAGCCGCGGGAACTGGCTGAAGGCGCGCTCCTCGACCTGCTTCTGGTCCGCGCCGGCAAACGTGATCATGCGGAGGTTCTCGCGCACGGTGAGGTTCGGGAAGATGCCACGGCCCTCGGGGATCGTGCAGACGCCGATGCGGGCGAGGGCGTCTGGCGCCACGCCGTTGATGTGGCGGCCGTTGAGGTGCACGCAGCCGGCGGTGGGCACCATCTGTCCGCTCGCGACCTTCAGCGTGGTGGTCTTGCCGCCGCCGTTCGGACCGAGCAGCGCGACCACCGAGCCGCGCGGGACCACGAGGTCGACGCCGTGCAGGACCTCGATGCGGCCGTAGGCGGCGCGGACGCCGACGAGCTCGAGGACGGGCGTCGGCGTGGGCTTCCCGACGGTGGGCTCCTCCAGCACCGTCATGCGTGCGCCTCCACGGGCGAGCCCAGGTACGCGTCGAGGACCGTCTGGTCGGCCTGGATCTCCTCGGGTGTGCCGACGGCGAGGATGGCGCCGAAGTCGAGCACGTGGATCAAGGAGCAGACCTTCATCACCAGCTGCACGTCGTGCTCGACGAGCAGGATCGCCATCCCCTCCGCCGCCAGCTCCACGAGCAGGTCGGCGAAGTCATCGCTCTCGGTCTCGTCCAACCCCGAGGCGGGCTCGTCGAGGAGGAGCACCTTCGGCCGCGTCGCGAGCGCCCGCGCCAGCTCCACCAGCCGCGCCAGCCCCGTCGGCATGCTGTCGACGCGCTCGTTCGCCACCGCGCCGATGCCGACGCGCTCGAGGAGAGCGTCGACCTCGGCACGCGGGTCTGCGCTCCGGTCGCGCGACCACGAGCGACGGATCTCGGCGGCGGTGAGGATGTTCTCCCGGGCGGTGAGAGAGCCGAAGACCTCGAGCCGCTGGAACGTCCGAGCGATGCCCCGTCGGGCGCGCGCGTGGGCCTTGAGGTTCGTGATGTCGCGGTCCTCGAGCAGGACCCGACCGCTCACCGTCTCCTGCAGGCCGGTGATGACGTTGAAGAGCGTGGTCTTGCCCGCCCCGTTGGGCCCGATGAGCCCGGTGATCTGTCCGGCGTCGCACTGCAGGTCGACGTCGCGGACGGCAGCGTGCCCGCCGAAGCGCACGTTCGCCCCCCGTACCTCCAGCACAGCCATGATCAGGTTGATTCGCCCTGCACGGGCGGATCCCCTCCGTTGAGCCCGTCGAGGAGGCGGTCGGTCTGGGCGCGGCGCTCGTGGAGGTCGCGGAGCAGCCAGAAGCGCAGGAACCCCGCCAGCGCGCCCTTGAGGTACAGCGCGCCGCCGGTGATGGCCGCGGACACGCCGATCAGCGCCAGGACGATCGCGTCCCGCTGCTGGGCGGCGTTGTCGGCATCGGCCCCGTAGGAGAGCGTGTACGCGTAGATGCCGAGCGCGATGCCGATCACCATCGCAGCCACACCGAGGCGCGCGGCGAGGTGGTCCCGACTCGAGGACGGGTCGGCGATCTTGAGCTGCGAGATGTCCGCCTTGAACTGCTCGATCCGGTCGGGTTGACCGTCCATGGTCGATGCCTCCTCCGCCGGCGGCGTGGTCGTGGATGTGGATGTGGTCATAGCGCCTGTCATGGCTGACCGTGGTCGATGGTCGCGCCCAGATAGGCAGCCGACAGGTCGGCGTGGATCTCCTCCGGCGTCCCCACGGCGCCGATGCGGCCTTGGACGAGTATGGCGGCCAGGTCGGCCACGCCGAGGACCGTCTCGGCGAACTGCTCGACGACGATGATCGACACACCGGTGCTCGCGATGGCGGCGACCTGGGCGTAGAGCTCCTCGACGATCATGGGCGCCAGTCCCATCGACAGCTCGTCGAGCATGAGCAGGCCCGGGCGGCTGGCGAGCCCCCGCGCCAGGGCGAGCATCTGCTGCTCCCCGCCGGAGAGCGTCCCTGCCACCTGCGACCGGCGTTCGGCGAGGCGGGGGAACCGCTCGTAGGTCTCGGCCTCGATGTCGCGGAGGGGTCGACCCGAGTGGGTCGCCATGCGCAGGTGCTCGTGCACGGTGAGGTTGGGGAAGATGCCGCGCCCCTCGGGGATGAGGCACAGGCCCGCGCGCGCCAGGTCGTCCGGCTCCGCGCCGTTCACGCGGCGGTCGGCCAGCACGATGCTCCCGGCGGTGGCCCGGTGGATCCCGGCGATCACCGAGAGCAACGTGGTCTTGCCGGCACCGTTGGGACCGAGGACCGCGACGACCGACCCGGTGGGCACGTCGAAGGAGATGCCGTGCAGGACCTCGATGGGGCCGTAGCCAGCCCGGACGTCCCGCAGGGAGAGCAGGACGGTCAACGCCCGGCTCCGAGGTAGGCGGCCAGCACAGCCTCGTCGCGCTGCACCTCCGCCGGCGGGCCACTGGCCAGCACGCGGCCGAGGTCGAGCACGGCGATGTGGTCACAGACGTCCATCACGAGCTGGATGTCGTGCTCCACGAGCACCACGGCCACGCCCTCGGCTGCCACCTCGCGCACGACGGTGCTGAAGGCCGCCGTCTCCCGGTCGTCCTGGCCGCTCGCCGGCTCGTCGAGGAGCAGCACCTTGGGGTCCGTCGCCAGGGCCCGGGCCAGCTCGACCATGCGAGCCTGGCCGGTCGGGAGGCGATCGGGTCGTTGCGGGGCCAGCTCGGCGATGCCGAGGCGGGCGAGCAGGTCATCGGCGACGGCGTCCGGG
The DNA here is from genome assembly GCA_045807565.1 of Acidimicrobiales bacterium. GTDB lineage: Bacteria > Actinomycetota > Acidimicrobiia > Acidimicrobiales > VFJN01 > VFJN01. Next base: position 5,589 of record JBJMHD010000056.1, read on the forward strand.
TGGTCGCGCCCGCCGGCGTCCGCCGCGAGCCGGATGTTCTCCCACACGGTGAGGAGGCCGAAGGGCTCGAGGCGCTGGAACGTCCGAGCCAGCCCGCGGCGAGATCGCTTGAAGGGCGCCAGCTTGGTGACGTCGTGGCCGTCGATGCGGACGCGCCCCCGCTCGGGCGGCTGCAGGCCGCAGATCACGTTGAACAGGGTCGTCTTGCCGGCGCCGTTCGGACCGATGAGGCCCGTGACGGTGCCGCGCTCGGCGGCGAAGTCGACGGCGTCGAGGGCGAGACGCCCGCCGAAGCGGACGGTCACGGCGGCGACCTCCAGGCGGCTCACGATGCGACCCTCATCCCGCCAGCGCCGCTTCCTCGGGATCGGCGGAGAGGCCCAGCGCGGCGTCGAGGGCACGCACCTCCGCCGTGGTGAGCCGTCGTTCCACCCCTGCCCACTCGAGCGACCGCGCCCGCGGGTGCGGAGATCGCCGGCGCATGAGCGCCTCGGCCGCCTGTGGCCACACGATGAGCGCAGCCACCAAGCCGAAGGTGAGGCCCCACCCGGTGAGGACGTCGGCCATGGTCAGCACGGCCAAGGCCACCACCGACACCACGAGGCCAGCGAGGGCAACGGGCACGTGACCGAGGACGTGGTAGCGGTCCCCGATGTCGCGCACGGCCCCGTTCGGGTTGCGACCCAGGGCGACGCCCATCGTGCCGGGCAGCAGCCGGTTGAGGTTGCCGATGAACGGCCAGGTCGCGATGGCGATCGGGAGGCCGCCGAGGATGAGCCCGGCGAAGAGCGGCCCGGCCGCGGTGCCGATCCCTCCGACCACGGTCACCAGCAGGAGCGGGAGGCTCTCGAACAGGTTGAAGCGCTCGGCGCTGACGGAGCCGAGCGTGCCGCCGTAGAAGGCGCCGCCCACACCCGCCATGGCGGCGGAGAGCGCGAACACCGACAGCTTGAGACGGGTCACGTCGATGCCGAGGGTGGCGCAGGCCGCCGGGCTGTCCTTCATGGCGAGCAGCCGCTGCCCGTAGCGGCTGCGTCGCACCGCCACCACGAGGAGGTAGCCCAGGGCGACGACGCACGCCAGCACGATGAGCTGCGTCTGGCGGTCCGTGGTGTCGATGCCCGGGACGTCGACGGGGCTGACGGCGACCACGCCGCCCTCCCACAGCTTGATCTGGTGACCGAACAGCTCGAAGGCCTGGAAGTGGAAGATCCACCGGTCGAGGAACACCGCGAACGCGGCCGTCGCCAGGGCGAGGTAGAGCCCGGACAGCCGCAACGCCGGGAGCGCCACCAGCGCCCCCACGACCGCGCAGATCACGGCCGCCAGCAGGACGGCCACCGGGTCACCACCCTGTCCGTGGTGGGCCATCACCAGGGCGCCGATGGCTGCGAAGCTCATCTGGCACAGCGACACCTGTCCGGCGAACCCGGTCAGCGGCACGAGGGAGAGGGCGATGAGGGCGATGCCGAAGATCCGTGATGCGCGGAGCGCGTCGCCGTCGTCGAGGACGCTGGCCAGCACCAGACCCACGCCGATGATCGCGGCGGCCGTGACCGCGGCGGTGCGGCGCTCCTGGCGCGGGATGTCCTCGCGAGCGGTGCTCGTCGCACGCGTGCGCAGCTGCGGGTTCGGGAGCACCAGGAGGGCGGCGAACAGCACGACCACCGGGATCACGAAGCGGAACGAGATCAGGTAGGCGTTGCCCTCCGGGAGGTACCCGATGGCGTAGGAGTCGGCCAGCCCCAGGAACACCGCGCCGACGAACGTCATCGGCAGGCTGCGGAGGCGGCCGATCATCGCGGCGGCGTAGGCGTTGACGATCAGCAGCGTGAGGTTCGTGTGCGAGAGCTGGCCGCTCATCGGCCCGACCAGCACGCCGGCCACGGCGGCGAGCCCGCAGCCGATGGCCCACGCCGTCGCCGCCGACCGGTGGGGCCGCGCCCCGTGCAGCATGGCCAGGGGGCGGCTGTCGACGCTGGCCCGCATGTCGAGGCCGATCTGCGTCCGGTACAGCAGCAACCGCAACCCGACGGCCACGGCCAGCGCCACGCCGAAGGTGATGAGGTCGTGGTACGTGACGTTGACCTCGAAGAGACCCACCTGCCGCTCGGGGAAGAGCAGGGGCACCCGGTACACCTCCTGCGGAGGCCAGATCCACTGTGCAACGCCGAGGATCGCTACGAGCAGGCTCACCGTGACGATGATCCGGACGGTCTCCGGCGCGTCGACCAGACCTCGCATGATCCCTCGCTCGATCCCGATGCCGATCCCCGGGGCGATCACCAGGACCACGACGAAGAGCGACAGCGGGATCGGCCAGCCCCACTCCACGCTCAGCTGCCAGTAGCAGAAGGCGCCGAACATGGCGATGGCCCCGTGGGCGAAGTTGAAGATGCCGGTGGTCGTGTACGTCAGCACGAGGCCGCTCGCCGCCAACGCGAAGATCGCGGCGGTGGACAGCCCGAGGACCGTGTTGCTGAGGAAGTCCTCCACGACGCTCCCCTACGGCCTCAGCCCCCCTCGGGCGGCGGCGCGCCGTACTTGCTGTAGTCGCCGGTCAGGTGGAAGACGTTGTCCTCGTCGCAGTTGAAGACGCCCTCGGTCGGCTGGGTCGCCTCCTCGTTGTAGAAGAAGCCGTCCTCGTCGAGCCCCAAGATGAGGAAGCAGGGGCTGGGCGTGTCGTTGCCGGGGTCCTGCCGAGCGTGGAGCCCCGCTCCGGTCCAGTCCTCCTGGGCGGCGGCCTTCTCGAGCAGGCAGTCGGCGGTGAGCTCCGAGCCGCACTCGGTGGCGGCCGTGGCGAACAGCAGCCACGACGAGAGCCCTTGCACGCCCAGCTGGGCGATCTTCCCGTCCGGGTTGTACTGGTCCATGAGGTCCAGGTAGTCCTGGGTGGCCTTGTTCTCGTCGGCCATCTCCAGCGGGTAGAAGGCCGACTGGATGTAGAGGTTGGCGTCGGTCGTGGCGGCCTGGCGGTACAGGTCGTCGTAGAAGTTGGTGCTGAGCAGGATCGTGTCCGGGTGCCACCTGGCCACGTTCATCTCGTTCGTCAGCTCGACGAGGTTCTGCGGCTGCCCGATGAACTCGAGGATCTTGATGTCGCGGTCCTTCATCTCCCGCACGAAGTTCGCCCAGCCCGTCTCGTTGATCGTCTGGTAGTCGTACTGGTACGCGACCTTGAAGCCCTTCGCCTCGGCGACCTCGGTGGACTGCTGCTCCACGAGGAGCACCGAGTCGATGGCCGAGGCCATGATCCCGTACTTGTCCTTGCCGTCGGGGAAGTCACGGGCGGCGGCGTTGTAGCGGCCCATGGCGACGTCGTAGATCGCGTTCGGGATCGGCTGGACCTGCAGGTCGGCCGTGCGGCCTCGAGCCGACACCACGTACCCGGCGATGTTGGGGAGCTTGCACTTGACCCGCACGTCGTTCGGATCCTCGTCGAACACCGCTCCGCCACCCACGAGGGCGAAGTCGCGCCCGCACGCGTCGGTGACCGCCGGCTCGTACTCGAACAGCTTGGCGTCGACGTCGGAGAGGACGAGCTCACGTCCGAGGATCCCGCCGTGCTCGTTGCACCACTTGGTGAAGGCGACGGCGGTGTCGTACATCTCCTCGTTCAGGCCCTGAACGGGCCCGCCCTTGTCGGTGATGGTGCCGACGGTGATGCTGTCATCGGTGACACCCGGTGCCGTGGCGCCGGCCGCGTCTCCTTCCTGGCACACCGATTCGAGGTCGCCGAAGCCGCCCTCCTCCAGCGACGTCGCCTTCCCCGCGTCGCCGCCGTCGTCGGCGGTCGGAGCCTCTCCCCCATCGTCATCGGCGCTCGCCCCGCCGTCGTCCCGGGCGCAGGCTGCGCTCGCCAAGAGCAAGAAGGCGAGCAAGGCTGCGCGGCCTCGATTGTGCGTCAACTGGGTTCCCCCCTGGGTTGGTGGTGCGTGCTGTGGTGCGACGATGGGTGCGATCGAAGGAGTGGTGAGCGTACCTATCCGGTCCCCACCGGCTGGGTCGCGAGGCTCTCGCCGAGCCGGAGGAGCGACGGGCTGGCACCCCCGAGCGTGAGCTCGAGCACCTTGGCCCATCGGAAGTAGCGGTGGATCGGGTAGTCGAGGTCCATGCCGATGCCGCCGTGCAGGTGCTGGGCGGCGTGGACCACCCGCTGGGCGCCCTCGGCGGCCCAGAACTTGGCCGTCATCAGCTCGTCGTGGGCGTCGAGCCCCGCTGACAGGCGCCACACCGCTTGGAGGGCGGTGAGACGGATCGCCTCGGTGTCGATGTAGGCGTCGGCGACCCGGTTCCCGACCGCTTGGAACGTGCCGAGCTTGCTGCCGAACTGCTCGCGCTCGGACACGTACTTGGCGGTGATGGCCAGCGCCGCCTCGCACACGCCGGTCTGCGTGGAGCAGACGGCGGCGGCCAGGCGATCAGAGATCCACGCCACGATGTCCGCGCCCTGCTCGGCATCGCCGAGGAGGGCGTCGCCGTCGACCCGGACGCCGTCGAGGCCCACGGTCCACTGCGGCTCGCCGCTCACGGCCACCTCTCGCGTGAGGTGGACGCCATCGCTGGTCGGGGCGACCAGGAACACCCCGGACGCGGACTCCGAGGTGCGGGCCGGCACGAGGATCGCGGCCGACCGGTCGGCGCCGACCACGAGCGACTT
>JBJMHD010000057.1:0-15586 GCA_045807565.1 Acidimicrobiales bacterium
CACGCGGCGTTGCTGCGTCAGGCTTTCGCCCATTGCGCAAGATTCCCCACTGCTGCCTCCCGTAGGAGTCTGGGCCGTGTCTCAGTCCCAGTGTGGCTGATCGTCCTCTCAGACCAGCTACCCGTCGATGCCTTGGTGGGCCGTTACCCCACCAACTAGCTGATAGGCCGCGAGGCTCTCCCGGAGCGGAATCCATTTCCTCACCAAGCCATGCGACTCGGTGAGGGCATCCGGTATTAGACCCCCTTTCGGGGGCTTATCCCGGTCTCCGGGGCAAGTTCCTCACGTGTTACTCACCCGTTCGCCACTAGGTCGTCCGCAGTGTTGCCACTGCATGGACCTCGTTCGACTTGCATGTGTTAGGCACGCCGCCAGCGTTCGTCCTGAGCCAGGATCAAACTCTCCATCGAGATCTCAGGTCCACCACCCGGAGGTGGAGGCCCGTCGATCGGTTTGACTGGCACCAGAACAGCCAGCATTGCTGCTGTCCGTATCAAGTGCATTGCATTCTTGAACGGCTGCGCGACCCTCCGAGGAGAGCCGGGCAGTCGCCCGCACTCGCTTGTTCGTCCTCTCTTCTGTTTTCAAGGAGCGTCGTCCGCCCCCCGCAGGGGGCAGCGCTCGACCGGCAGTCGCAGCGTCGAGCGGTGCGGTGGTGCCGGGGTGGCCCTTCCGGCGGCGTCGGCGGTGCCGAGGCCTCCGTGGGGCGGAGGGACAACCTATCGGCGCTTCGGGCGAGGTGTCAACTTCCGCGGGCCCGCCTTCTCGGGCGTTCTCAGCCCTCGACGACCACCAGGTGGCGGGTCCGCTTGCCCGAGCGCAGGAGCACCCACCGTCCCTCCACCAGGTCCTCCGGACCCACCAGGCGGTCCTCCGGCTGCGCCACCTCGTTCACGTAGAGGCCGCCCTGGCGGGCCAGGCGGGTGCCGGCGCTGATCGAGGGCACCAGGCCGGCCCGGGCGGCGAGCTCGACCACCCGCACGGGCAGGTCAGCGGCGGTGAGCCGCGTCGTCGGGAGCTGGTCCTCCTGGGCCCGCAGCAGCAGCGGATCGAGGTTCTGACCGGGGTCGAACGCCCCGCGGGAGACCACGTCGGCCCGCTCCGCCTCGGCCTCGCCGTGGACGAGGGCGGTGACCTCGAGGGCGAGGCGCCGCTGCGCCGTCCGCCGGCTCGGATCCCGCTGGTGGTCCTCCATCACCTCGGCGATCTCGTCGAGCGGCACGGTGGTGAACATCTTCAGGTGCTGCTCCACCACGTCGTCGGCCACGGCCAGGAAGTGCTGGAAGAACTCGTAGGGCGACGTCAGGTCGGGATCGAGCCACACCCTCGCGCCGGTCGTCTTGCCGATCTTCGAGCCGTCGCCGGCGGTGAGGAGCGGCCAGCACAGGGCGTGGACGACGTCGCCCCGCCGGCGCCGGATGAGGTCGACGCCGGAGAGGATGTTCCCCCACTGGTCGGAGCCGCCGATCTGCAGCTCGCACCCGTGCGCCTGGTGGAGGTGGTCGTAGTCGAAGGCTTGGAGGAGCATGTAGCTGAACTCCGTGTAGGAGATCCCGTGCTCGCTCTGCATGCGGGCCTTCACGCTCTCGCGCGCCACCATCTGGTTCACGGTGACGTGCTTGCCGACGTCGCGGAGGAAGTCGAGCAACCGCACCTCGGCGGTCCAGGACAGGTTGTCGACCAGCGTCCAGCGGCCCTCGGGCCCGAGGATCCGGCTGATCTGCGCCTTGATGGCCGCGACGTTCCGGGCGAGCGTGTCGACGTCGAGGAGGTTGCGCTCCTCGGAGCGGCCACCGGGGTCGCCCACCATGCCGGTGGCACCGCCGGCGAGGGCGATCGGCCGGTGCCCGGCGTCCTGGAACCGCCGGAGCATGACGAGCCCGATGAGGTTGCCGTGGTGGAGGCTGGGCGCCGACGGGTCGCACCCGTGGTACAGGGTGACGGGGCCTTCGGCGAGACGCGCCTCGAGCGCCCCTCGATCGGTGGTGTCCTGGATCAGGCCCCGGCGCTCGAGGTCGGTGAGGAGGTCGGGGGGCTCGGCCGGCATCAGGGCGACATCGTCACCGCCCGGCCCCCCGTCGGTCCAGCCCGATGGGGTGCCGGGATGGACGAGCGCGGGTGCGGGAGAATGGGCGACGCCCATGCGCCGCTCGCTCCGGACCCCGCTCCGCACCCCGCTCCGCACCCTGGTGTGCACCGTCGCCCTCGCCGGCGTCGTGGGCGGCTGCACCTACACCTCACGAGCGATCGACCCTCCGGGGGCCGAGGAGATCGAGTCGTCCACGCTCTACGCGGCGGACGGCACGCTCGTCCACACGTTCCACGCCGAGGAGAACCGCAAGGTCATCCCGCTCGAGCAGATCCCGAAGCACGTTCGCCAGGCGGTGATCGCCATCGAGGACGAGCGCTTCTACCGCCACAACGGCGTGGACCCGCGGTCCATCCTGCGGGCCGCCCGCACCAACGTCGAGGCGGGCGAGACGCAGCAGGGCGGGTCCACCATCACCCAGCAGTACGTGAAGCAGGAGATCCTCAAGGACGACTCACGGACCTTCGAGCGGAAGCTCCAGGAGGCGTCGACGGCGATCCAGCTCGAGCGCCGCTACTCGAAGGACCGCATCCTCGAGCTGTACCTGAACGCCATCTACTTCGGCAACGGCGCCTACGGGATCGAGGCGGCCGCCCACCAGTACTTCGGCAAGCCGGCCACGGCGCTCACCCTCGAGGAGGGGGCGCTGATCGCCGGCCTCATCCAGCGCCCCAGCGCCACCGACCCGTACCGCCAGCCGGAGGCCGCCCTCGATCGCCGCCGGGTGGTGCTCGAGCGGATGGCCGCCAACGACATGATCAGCGACGACGTCGCCCTCTGGCACGCCAACCTTCCGCTCGAGCTGGCGTCCGGCGTCGTGCCGGCGGCCGAGCGCTACCCGGCCGCCTACTTCGTCGAGGAGGTGAAGCAGTGGATCCTCGACGACCCGAGGTTCGGTGCCACGGCGAAGGCCCGGCGGGACCTGCTCTTCGGCGGGGGCCTGCGGATCTACACGACGGTGGACCTCGACCTGCAGGCCAAGGCGGAGGCGGCCGTCACGCAGATCCTGCCGGATCCGCACGGCCCGGCCGCCTCGCTCGTGTCGATCGAACCCGCCACGGGGTACGTCCGGGCGATGGTCGGCGGGCGCGACTTCTTCGGCTCCGGGACCCACGACAAGTTCAACCTGGCGACGCAGAGCCCCGGCCGGCACAGCGGGTCCTCGTTCAAGCCCTTCGTCCTCGCCGCCGCCATCGAGAAGGGCCTCGACCCCTTCAAGGTCCGGTTCAACGCGCCGGCGTGCATCACGATCCCCCTCCCGGACAAGGACTGGAGGCCCTGCAACGCCGAGGTGGCGAGCGAGGGCCGGCCCACGATCGCGGAGGGCACCGTCCACTCGATCAACACGCTGTACGCGCAGCTCATCATGAAGGTGGGACCGCAGGCCGCGGTCGACGTCGCCAAGAAGCTGGGCATCGAGAGCCCGCTGCAGCCCTACCCGTCGGCGGTGCTGGGCACGAACGACGTCACCACCTACGACATGGCATCGGCGTTCGCGACGTTCGCCAACGTGGGCGTCCACGTGGCGCCCACGCTGGTCACGAAGATCACGCGCGCCGACGGCACCACGCTCTACACGCGCCAGCACGTCCAGGAGAAGGTGATCAGCGCCGACACCGCCGCGACCGTCTCCTCGATCCTCCAAGGCGTGATCGAGCGGGGCACCGGCACGCGGGCGAAGCTCGATCGCCCGGCGGCGGGCAAGACGGGGACCACCGACGACTACCGCAACGCCTGGTTCGTGGGGTACACGCCGGAGCTGTCGACCGCGGTGTGGGTGGGCTTCCCGGAGACGCAGGTGTCGATGCGGCCGCCTGCCACCCCGATCCGGGTCTTCGGTGGCACCTACCCAGCGCAGATCTGGAAGCAGTTCATGAGCGGCGCCCTCGCTGGTCGCTCACCGGTGGCGTTCCCGCCCCTCCCCACCACCACGACGACGCTGGCGCCGCACGTCACCCCGCCGCGGTCGAGCTCGCTGGGACCCGCCACCGTGGTGCCGAAGGTGGTCGGGCTCACCGGGGAGGAGGCCACCGCCAAGCTGAAGGAGGCCGGCTTCACGGTGAACGCGGTCGCGGCGCCGAAGGGCTCGAAGCCGCCGGGCACCGTGATCGTGCAGTCGCCGCGGGCGGGCTCCAGCGCGCCGCGCGGCTCGCCGGTCACCATCGAGGTGGCGGAGGGCAAGCCCAAGGGCCACTAGGCCCCGGTTGGACACGCTCGGCGGGCCGTGACGAGGCTGCCGTGGTGACCACCCCTGTGAGCGACGCGACCGAGCGGGCGTGGCGCCCGGGCCGGGTGCTGGTCATCGTGGTGATCGTCGCCATGGTCGCCATGTGGGCGTACGTGCTGTACCTCGCCTTCGGCCCCGGCCGTCAGCCGCCGCCCGATCGGCTCGCCGACCCGACGTTCGCCCGCGCCGCGCAGGAGAGGTGCGAGGAGGCCCACGCCGACGTCGCCGGCCTGCCCCGGGCGGTGGAGGCGAAGACGGCGACCGAGCGCGCCCGCATCGTCGACGTGGCCAACGACCGCTTCTCGGCCATGATCGACGAGATCGAGCCGCTCGCGCCCGCAGGGGACGACGGCGAGGTCGTGCACGAGTGGATCGCCGACTGGCGCACCTACCTCGAGGACCGCGCCTCCTACGCCGACGCCCTGCGCAGCGATCCTGACGCGCGCCTGTTCGTGACCGCCCGCGAGAACGAGCAGGTCACGGAGTACATCGACGCCTTCGCCGCTGACAACCACATGGCGGCGTGCGCGACCCCGATCGACGTCTGAGCGCCTACGCCGAGAGGTCCAACCCGTCCAGCGCGGTCAACGCCGACTCGACCATCCGGACCGTGCCCGAGTCGAGGTCGAGCGCCGGCAGGTCGTCCGCCGCGAACCAGCGAAGCTCCTCCGACTCGTGATTGCCGCTGAGCACCGCTCCCGGCGGGGACAGCACGAGGTGTCGCACGTCGAGGTGCAGGTGATCGGGTTCTGGTGCCTTCGCGTTGTGGAACACGTGCACGTCGAGGTCGATGGCAGGCGAGAGCGCACGAAGCCCGTCGATGCCGGTCTCCTCCTCGGCCTCGCGCAGGGCGACGCGGGCGAGGTTGCCGTCGCCGTCGGCATGGCCGCCGGGCTGGAGCCACCGCTGCACCTTGGCGTGGAACAGCAGGAGCACCGCCCGGCTCTGCGGGTCGAGCACCACCGCCGAGCCGGTGAGGTGGCCCTCGAGGCAGCTGCGGTGCAGCGCGTCCGGGTGCGCGTCGATGAACTCGAGGATCTGGTGGCGGCTGGCCTCGTGGGAAGGATCGCCGGCGAGCGCGTGGAGCACGGAGGCGCGGGCGGCCGCCAGGTCGGCCGACCCGGAGAGGTCAGCGAGGTGCAGCACGACGCACGGGCTTGGAGAGGTGGGGCGAGTCGGGATCGCACCAGCGCCACGGGAGGTCGGCGCCGAGGGTGAGGCCGATGCGAGCGGTGACCTCGGGCGAGCCGGGCGGAGGCACGCCGTCGTCGACGATGGTGACGCCGCGATCGGCGGTGACGAGGTCGGCGCCGTCGAAGGTGCCGTCGAGGCCGAAGGCCTGGCAGAGGCGGGCAGGCCCAGCCAGCAGGTCGCGGTCGCGTCGGGCCGCCGGGCGCAGCGCGCGCATCTCCTCGACGCCGGCGAGCGGCTCGGCGGCGCGCAGCAGCACGGCCACGCCCTCCCCGTCGCGGCCGCAGACGGCGTTGGCGCACCAGTGCATCCCGTAGGTGAAGTACACGTACAGGCGGCCGGGCGGCCCGAACATCGTGGCGTTGCGCTTCGTGCGCCCGCGATAGGTGTGGCTGCCGGGGTCCTCGGGCCCGCAGTACGCCTCGACCTCGACGATGCGGGCGGCCCGCGGCCCGCGCACGAGCAGCTTGCCGAGGAGCTCCGGCGCGACCACGCGGGGATCGCGTGCGTAGAAGCGCCGACCGAGGCGACGGCGGGCCATCAGGCGGCGGACGCAGCCAGTCGGAAGTCCTCCGGCACGCGGACCGTCTCGGCCGTGCCGGTGACCACCGCGACGTAGGTGATCACCGCGGTGAACACGGCGACATCCTCGACGGTGCCGTCGAACCGCACGTCGAAGCTCGTCGTGCCCCATCGGCTCACCGACAGCGCGATGGCGAGGTCGTCGTGGACGCGAGCCGCCCCGTCCCACGTGACGGTCGCCTTCTTGACCATCACGTCCCACTCGCCGCCCTCGAGCGTGGCGCCGAGCGAACGGAACCACCAGTCAGCGGCGTCGTCGCAGTAGGCGAGGTAGTGGGCGTTGAACACCACGCGCTGCATGTCGCACTCGCCATAGCGAACACGGATGTGGTGCACGTACGGGGCCACGCCCGCCAGGTCTACTGCAGCCGTCAGCCCGCCCGGCGGCTCGCCTTCTTGGCGCGGGTCGCCTTGTCGAGCTCCAGGACCTCGCCCTTGGCCTGCACCGCCTGCTCCTTGGCACGGAGCGCCTCGGCCTCCTTGCGAAGGCGGGTCGCCTCCGCCCGGGCGGCCTCGGCGTCGACCTCGTCCTCGCGGGCGGCCGCTCGCTTGCGGGCCGTCTGCTTGGTCTTGCGCGAGCGAGCCTGCGCCTGCTCTTCGGCCTGGCGGCGCTCCTCTTCGACGCGCTCTTCGCGCTCCTCGGCGGTCTCCTCGACGCGCTCGCGCTGTGCCTCGAGGGCCTCCTCCTCGGCATCGGCCCGCTGCGCGGCCGCCTGCCGCGTGGCCTCAGCCTCCGCTCGCTTGGCGAGGGCCTCCTCGCGCTTGCGCACCTCGGCCTGCTGCAGGTTCGCCTGGCCCAGGAGCACGTCGTCTCCGAGTGCCCGGCCGAGGGCGCCCTTGATGGTCGCCTCGACCTTCTCGAACGCCACCGAGGGCGGCCAGCTGGCGGTGTCCGTTCCACGCCGCAGCGCCGCCTCCGCGGCGGTGACGGGGAACCGAAGCCCGCGCAGCCACAGGGTGAGGGCATCTCGTCGGATCTGGCCGATGTCCATGGTCACGCTCCCGTCTGCTGGTCGATGTTCTGCTGGGCGCCGTCGAGGACCTCGGCGGTCGCCTCAGCCTGCTTGGCCTCGGCCTCCAGGCGGGCCGCGGTGCGAGCGGCCTCGGCCCGCTCGGCGGCCACCTGGCCCTCGGCACGGTCGATGGCCGACTCGGCGGCGTCGGCCGCCTGCTCGATCGAGGCCTCCCGGCGGGTGGCGTCCTGGGCGATGGCGGCCTTGGCGGACCGCTCCTCGCGCTCGGCTCGCTCCTCGGCCGCACGCTCGTCCATCTCGGCGCGCAACCGCTCCTGGTCGAGCTGGTTCTGCACCTGGGCGGCCGCGACCTCGGCCTCCTGCTCGGCCTGTTCGGCCTCGACCTCGAGGCGACCTGCCTCCTTCGCCTGGCGGGCGGCCTGCTCCTGGAGCGCGCCCTCCTCGGCGAGGTCGTCATCGTCGATGAGGTGGCCGACGGCTTGCTTCGCCTTGCCGGCGAGCTTGTCGACCACCCCGCGGCTGGTGGGGTTCGGATCGGGCACAGGTCCTCCAAGAGCGTCGGGAACGCGTGCGCTACCCGCGCGCGGCGCGCTCGATACCGCGAGCGCGCGTGGCGCTCGTCACAGGTGTGCGAGGCGCTCTCCGTCGATGTCGAGCCGCGATCGGTAGCGGTCGAGCTGCGGGGCGAGGGCGGCGGGTCCGGCGCCGCCCGGCGTGCGCCGCCGTCGCACGGCGGCCCCGGGGTCCAGCAGCGCCCCATCCTCAGCGTCGAAGTGGGGGCTCGCCGCCACGAGCTCGGCGAGGTCCACCCCTCGCTCGAGCGCGTCGCGGACGAGGGCGCCGACGATCGCGTGCGCCTCTCGGAACGGCGTCCCACCCGTGACCAGCTGCTCGGCCAGGTCGGTGGCGGCGAGGAACGGGCTGTCCGCCGCCGCCTGCATCCGCGCCGTGTCGAAGCGGATGGTGCGAACGAGCCCGGTGAGCGCCGACAGGGCGAGGGACACCTGGTCGACCGCATCGAACAGCGGCTCCTTGTCCTCCTGGAGGTCGCGGTTGTACGAGAGCGGCAGCCCCTTGAGCGTGGAGAGCAGGCCGGTGAGGTTCCCGATGAGCCGACCTGCCTTCCCGCGCGCGAGCTCGGCGATGTCGGCGTTCTTCTTCTGCGGGAGCATCGAGCTGCCGGTGGCGTAGGCGTCGTCGAGGGTCGCGAACCCGAACTCCTCCGTGGTCCAGAGCACGATCTCCTCACCGAGCCGGGAGAGGTGGACGCCGATCAGGGTGAGGGCGAACAGGGCTTCGGCGACGAAGTCGCGGTCCGACACGGCGTCGAGGCTGTTCTCGAAGCGAGCGGCGAACCCGAGGTCGTGCGCCACGCCGTCCGGGTCGAGGGGGATGGAGGAACCGGCCAGCGCTCCCGCTCCGAGCACCGAGACGTCCCCTCGGCGGCGAGCGTCGAGCAGCCGATCGAGGTCGCGCGCCAGGGCCCACCCGTGGGCGAGCAGGTGGTGGGCGAGCGTCACCGGCTGGGCCCGCTGCAGGTGCGTGTAGCCCGGGAGGTAGGCGTCACCGGCCTCCTCGGCCCGCTCCCCCAGCGCCTGCTGGAGCGCGAGGACGCGCCCCGCGATCGCGACGAGCGAGCGCTTGGCGAAGAGGCGGAGGTCGGTGGCGATCTGGTCGTTGCGGCTGCGACCGGTGTGGAGCTTGGCGGCCGCCGGGGCCAGCTCGGTGGCCCGGCGCTCCACGGCGGTGTGGATGTCCTCGTCGGATGGGACGAAGGCGAACGTCCCCGAGGCCAGCTCCTGCTCGACCGCGTCGAGGGCGGCGACGATCTCGTCGCGCTCGGCATCGGTGAGGACGCCCACCCGTGCCAGGCCCCGGACGTGGGCGCGCGAGCCGGCGATGTCGTCGGGCGCGAGGCGTTGGTCGAAGGGGAGGCTGACCGTGAACGCGAGCAGCTCCTCGGCGGGGCCGCCCTCGAACCGTCCGTGCCAGAGCGTCGACATCAGTCCCTGCCGAGGTGGCCCTGGGTGCCGGCCCAGGTCTCCACGGACAGCCCCCACAGCCGGACGAAGCCCGCCGAGTCCTCGTGCCGGAAGCTGTCGGCAGCGTCGTAGGTGGCCAGGCCGTAGTCGTACAGGCTGTGCGGGCTGCGCCGACCGCTCACCTCGCACGTCCCCGGTGACAGGTGCAGCCGCACCTCACCGGTGACGTAGCGCTGGCTCTCGGCGATGAAGGCGTCCAGCGCCTGCTTGAGCGGGCTGAACCACAGCCCGTCGTAGATGAGCTCGGCGTACCGCGGCTCGAGCCGTGCCTTCTCCCGTTGGAGGTCGCGCTCGAGGCAGATGCCCTCCAGGTCGCGGTGGGCGAGGATCAGCGCCAGGCTGGCCGGGCACTCGTAGGTCTCGCGGCTCTTGATGCCGACGCGCCGGTTCTCGACCATGTCGATGCGGCCCCAGCCGTAGGACCCCACGACGTCGTTCAGCCGCTGCACGACGGCGAGGACGCTCAGACGCTCACCGTCGAGGCTGACCGGCACCCCCGCCTCGAACCCCACGACGACGTCCACCGGCTCGGTGGCGGTGGGCGTGGTGAGGAGCCACACACCCGGCGGGGGGACCGCCCACGGGTCTTCCATCTCGCCGCACTCGATGGCACGGCCCCAGATGTTGTCGTCGATGGAGTACACCTTCTCCTTCGTCGCCATGATCGGGATCTCGTGGCGGTACGCGTAGAGGATGCTGTCCTCGCGCGTCATCCCCCACGACCGCACCGGCGCGATCACCTCCAGCTCCGGGTTCAGGGCCCGGGTGGACACCTCGAAGCGCACCTGGTCGTTGCCCTTCCCCGTGCACCCGTGCGCGACCGCGTCGGCGCCGTGCTCGGCGGCCGCCGCCACCAGGTGCTTCACGATGACCGGTCGTGACAGCGCGGACACGAGCGGGTAGCGCGCCTCGTACAGCGCGTTGGCGGCGAGCGCCGGCGCGCAGTACTCCGCGGCGTACTCCTCCTTGGCGTCGACGACCAGGGCCTCGACGGCACCGGCCGCGCGCGCCCGCTCCTTGACGACCTCGTAGTCCTCGGCGGCCTGGCCGACGTCGACGGCCAGCGCGATGACCTCGACCCCGAGGTTGTCGATCATCCACCGGACGGCGACCGACGTGTCGAGTCCACCGCTGTAGGCGAGGACGACGCGCTTGGGCATGGCTGCACTCTCCCTTTGCTAGAGACCGGCGAGGTCGCGGAGGCGCTGCGCCACGCGCGCGCCCCCGGCGTCTTCGCTGACGACGACGATGAGGGTGTCATCTCCGGCCACGGTGCCCAGCACCTCGGGCAGGCCAGAGCGGTCGAGCGCCGACCCCACCACGTGCGCGGACCCGGGTGGCGTGCGGAGCACGACGAGGTTCGCCGAGTGCGCGACCTCGACCACCCAGTCGCCGAACACGCGACGCAGGTGGTCCTCGGGGGCGCGCTGCTCGGCGGGCAGCTCGGGGATGGCGTACACGGCCTCGCCCCCGGCGCCCCGGACCTTGATGGCGCCGAGGTCCTCCAGGTCGCGCGACACGGTGGCCTGGGTGGCGCGGATGCCCTCGGCGGCGAGGAGGTCGACCAGGTGCGTCTGGCTGCTGACGGCGCTCTCGGCGAGCAGCTTGGCGATGCGGTGCTGGCGCTGGGTCTTGGTCATCCGACCTCCAGCAGGAACCGGAGGAGCCCCCGGAAGGCGTGCAGCCGGTTGTGGGCCTGCGGGAAGATGCGGCTCTGGGCGCCGTCGGCGACGGCGGCTGCCACCTCCTCGCCGCGGTGGGCGGGGAGGCAGTGCATGAACACGGCGTGGCTCGGCGCGGCCGCCATCACGCGCTCGTCCACCTGGAAGCCCTCGAAGGCCCGGTGGCGCACGTCGGCCTGGTCCTCCTGACCCATCGAGGCCCAGATGTCGGTGTGGACGGCGTCGGCGCCCTCGACGGCCTCGGCCGGGCGGTCGGTGACGACGGGGACACCGTCGTGACCGGCCCCGACGATCTGCTCCAGGTCGGCATCGGTGGGCCCGAACCCCGCAGGGCTGGCGACGCGGAGCCGCATGCCCGTGCGCGCCATCGCGAGCGACAGGCTGCGCGCCACGTTGTTGAAGTCCCCGATCCAGGCGACCGTGCGGCCGCCGAGGCTCCCCCACTCCTGGCGCATGGTGAGGAGGTCGGCCAGCGCCTGGCAGGGGTGGGCTCGGTCCGAGAGCAGGTTGACCACCGGGATCGACGACCCCGCGACGAGCTGCTCGAGGATCTCGTGGCCGAAGACGCGCGCGCCGAGCAGGGTGTGGTAGCCGGACAGGACCCGCGCGATGTCACCGAGGGGCTCCCGGCTCCCCGCTCCCACCTCGTCCTTGCGGAACGTCACGGGATGGCCACCGAGCTGCACCACCGCGGTCTCGCACGAGTGCCGGGTGCGGAGGGATGGCTTCTCGAAGTAGAGCCCGACGGTCTGTCCCGCCAGCAGGGGCGGCCGATCGGTGGCCTCGGCGAGGTCGAGGACGCGCGTGATCTCCGCGCCGCTGAGGTCGTCGATCTCGAGGACGTGCCTCACGCCAGTGCCTGCCCGAGGAGGTCGACGGCGAGGTCGAGCTCGTCGTCGGAGATCAGGAGCGAGGGGGCGAGGCGCAGCGCCGTCGGCGTGACGGCGTTGACGATCGCGCCGAGCTCGAGCAGCCGCGCCGCCACGTCCTTGGCGTCGTGGCCGTCGAGCTCGACGGCGAGGAGGAGCCCGAGCCCCCGCACGTCGGACACGCCGGGGAGATCGAGGGCGGCGGCGGCCAGCCGCGCTCCGGCCCGCTCGGCGCGCGCCGGCACGTCCTCGGCCTCCATCACCTGGAGGACAGCACGCGCCGCCGCGGTGGCCAGCGGCTGTCCGCCGTAGGTGGTGGCGTGGTCGCCGGGCTCGAACGCCGCCGCCACCTCCACCTTCGCCCAGCAGGCCCCGATCGGCACACCGTTGCCGAGCGCCTTCGCCATGGTGACGACGTCGGGCACCACCCCGAGGCGCTGGTGGGCGAACCACGCTCCGCAGCGGCCCAGCCCCGTCTGCACCTCGTCGAGCATGAGGAGCGCGCCCCGCTCGTCGCACAGCCGGCGCGCACCCTGGAGGTACTCCGTGGTGGCGGGGTTGACCCCTCCCTCGCCCTGCACCGCTTCGAGCAGGACGGCGGCGACCGTGGGATCGAGCGCCGCCTCGAGGGCGTCGAGGTCGTTCCATGCGACGTGCCGGAAGCCCTCGGGCAGCGGCTGGAACGCCTCGTGCTTGGCCGGCTGACCGGTGGCGTGCAGGGTCGCGAGGGTGCGGCCGTGGAAGGAGCCGAACGCGCTGACCACCACGTGGCGGCCGCGACCACCGAAGCGCCGCGCCAGCTTGAGGGCGCACTCGTTGGCCTCGGCTCCGGAGTTGGCGAAGAAGACCTGCCCGCGCAGGCCGTCGGCGGGCCAGCCCGGCTGGCCGGTGCCGAGCAGGCGGTCGAGGGTGCGGGCCACCTGCCATCCCACGTCGGTGCCGAACAGGTTCGACACGTGGAGGAGGGTCTGCGCCTGCTCGTGCAACGCCTCGGCGACGGCCGGGTGGCTGTGCCCGAGGCCGGTGACCGCCAGCCCCGACAGCAGGTCGAGGTAGCGCGTGCCGTCCCGGTCCCAGAGCCAGGAGCCCTCGCCGCGCACCAGCTGGAGCGTCGGCGGACCGTACGTGGGCATCAACGGGCAGTGGTCGAGCGGGGGCGAGCCCATCGCGTCCGGGTGGCTCACGCGCTCGGCTCCTGCGTGATCATGGTGCCCACGCCAGCGTCGCTGAACAGCTCCAGGAGCACCACGTGGGGCAGCCGGCCGTCGAGCAGGTGGGCGGATGCCACGCCGCCGTCGACGGCGACGAGGCACGCCGCGATCTTCGGGATCATCCCGCCGGTGAGGGAGCCGTCGTCGACCATGGATCTCAGCGCCTTGGCGTCGATCCGGCTGATGAGGCTCGAGGGATCGTCCAGATCCGCGAGCAGGCCCTCCACGTCGGTGAGGTACACCACCTTCTCGGCCCGCAGCGCCTGGGCCAGCGCGCCGGCGACCGCGTCGGCGTTGATGTTGTACGCCTGCCCGGTGGCGTCGGCGCCGATCGTCGAGACGACGGGGATGAGGTCCTCGGCGAGGAGCCGCTCGAGGATCGACGGGTTGACCGCTTCCACGTCGCCCACGAAGCCGAGGTCGGGGTGGCGGGCCTCGGCCCGGATGAGGCCGGCGTCCTCGCCGCTCACGCCGACGGCGAGCGGGCCGTGGACGTTGATCGAGCTGACGATCTCACGGTTGACCTTCCCGACCAGCACCATCCGCGCGATGTCGACGGTCTCGGCGTCGGTGACGCGGTGCCCGTCGCGGAACTCGGGCACCTTGCCCAACCGCTCCATGAGGTCGCTGATCTGCGGGCCGCCGCCGTGGACGACGACCGGCCGGATGCCGACGGAGTGCATCAGCACGATGTCCTCGGCGAAGGACGCGGCGAGGGCGGGGTCGACCATCGCGTTGCCGCCGTACTTCACCACGACCACGCGGCCCCGGAAGCGCTGGATGTACGGGAGGGCCTCGACGAGGACCTCGGCGCGCTGGTTCGCTCGCTCCGAGCTCACGACGTGCCCATGTTCTCGTCGATGTACGCGTGGGTGAGGTCGTTGGTGAGGATCCGAGCGTTGCCATCGCCCATCCCCAGGTGGGCGGCGACGACCAGGCGGTCCCCCGCCATGTACGCGCCGAGTGCCGCCTCGTCGACGGGCGCGCTCACGCCGCCCTCGGCCAGCACGAGGTCGCCGTAGCGCACCGTGAGCTTGTCGGGCTCGAACGCGATGCCGGCGGTGCCCAGCTCGCTGGCGACGCGACCCCAGTACGGGTCGCGCCCGTACCACGAGCACTTCACCAGCTGGCTCTCTGCCACCTTGCGAGCGCCGGCCCGGGCCTCCTCGTCGGACAGCGCGCCGCTCACGCGCACCTCCACCACCTTCGTGTGGCCCTCGGCGTCGCCGGCCATCTGCGTGGCGAGCTCGAGGCACACCGACGCGACCGCTGCCGCGAACGATCCCGCGTCGGCGGGCGGGCCGGCCGCACCCGACGCCAGGAGGATCACGGTGTCGTTGGTCGAGGTGCACCCGTCGGTCGACAGCGCGTTGAAGCTGTCGGCCACCGCGGCGCGCAGCACCTCGCTGAGTCGGGCGGGCTCGACGGCCGCATCCGTGGTGAGCACGGCGAGCATGGTCGCCATGTTCGGGGCGAGCATGGCCGCGCCCTTCGCCATGCCGCCCACCACGAAGCCCTCGCCCTCGGCGATCGCCTCCTTGCGGTGGGTGTCGGTGGTGCGGATGGCCTCCGCGGCGTCGGCGCCACCGTCGACGGAGCGGGCAGCGACCAGCGCGGGGATGCCCGCCAGGATGGCGTCCATCGGGAGCCGGTAGCCGATGAGGCCCGTGGAGCACACGAGCACGTCGTCCGTCGCGCACCCGAGCTCGGCCGCCACGGCGGCGCACGTGGCTTGCGCATCGGCCACGCCCGCCGGGCCGGTGGCGGCGTTGGCGCAGCCGCTGTTGAGGACGACGGCGGCGGCCCGGCTGCCGGTGAGGGTGAGGTGGGCGTTCGTGGTGACCACGGGCGCCGCGGTCATCTTGTTCTGGGTGAACACGGCGGCGGCCGCCACCGGCTGCCCGTCCGCGGTGGCGACGAGGCTCAGGTCCGGATCACCCGACGGCTTGATCCCGCACGCGATCCCCGCGGCCGTGAACCCCACAGGAGCAGTGACGCTCATCGGGTGAGCTCGGACGTCGACAGGTCGGACGCTCGATGAGCGGCCGCCGCGGGGCGGCGGCGACGCCTGTGCTCATGGTTCGCTCGCGGGCGCTCGCTCACGGGTACACGCCGACGGTGGGGAGGCCGGTGGCCTCGGGGAGCCCGAGGAGCAGGTTGGCGCACTGCACCGCAGCTCCCGACGCGCCCTTGGTGAGGTTGTCGATGGCGGCGATGGCGAGGACCCATCCGGTCCGCTCGTCGTAGCGGACGGTGAGGTGGGCGCAGTTGGATCCGAGGGTGGCCTTGGTGGAGGGTGACCCATCGGTGACGACGACGAAGGGCTCGCCCTCGTAGGCGCCGCGCAGGCAGTCGAGGAGCGCGCCGGTGCTCGTGGGCGCCGTGGGCCGCACGTAGCAGGTGGCGAGGATGCCGCGGCTCATCGGGGCGAGGTGCGGCGTGAACAGCACCGACGCGCCCAGGAGCTGCTCGATCTCGGGCGTGTGGCGGTGATCGAGCAGCCCGTAGGCGGTGAAGTCCTCGTCGACCGTGCAGAACGTCGTCCCCGGCTTCGGGGGCCGCCCGGCGCCCGATGCCCCGGACGCGGCGTCGACGATGATCCCCTCGGTCGCGACCGCGCCAGACCGCACGAGCGGGCTGAGGGCCAGGAGCGCAGCGGTCGGGTAGCAGCCGGGGGTGGCCACGTGGTCGGCGGCCCGGATCTGGTCCCGGCAGAGCT
>JBJMHD010000058.1:0-30703 GCA_045807565.1 Acidimicrobiales bacterium
GCTCTCCGCACGTGCCTCCCGGCGGCGTGGCGAAGCCAGCCGCCTTCGGCGCCTGATGCGTGCTGCGAGCGTCGCGTCGCTCCTCCCGCTCTTCGCACGTGCCTCCCGGCGGCGTGGCGAAGCCAGCCGCCTTCGGCGTCCGCGCCCGGTCGTCGCGACGCGCTGAGCCAGATGCGCATCACCGCCAAGGTCGACTACGCGGTGCGTGCCGGCGCCGAGCTGGCCGCCCACGCCGCGACCCACGGACCCCGCGCCCCGATGAAGGGCGAGGCGATCGCGAGCGGGCAAGGGATCCCGGCGCGGTTCCTCGAGAGCATCCTGTCCGAGCTGCGACGCTCGGGGATCGTCGGCAGCCAGCGAGGGTCGGAGGGCGGCTACTGGTTGGCGCGGCCCGCCGAGGACGTGTCGGTCGCCGACGTCATCCGTGCCGTGGAGGGACCGCTCGCCGACGTGCACGGCACGCCGCCTGAGGAGGCGGAGTACACGGGAGCCGCTTCGGAGCTGCAGCGGGTGTGGGTCGCCACCCGCGTCGCGCTGCGGGAGGTCCTCGAGACGACCACGCTGGGCGACATCGCCGGCGGGTCGCTGCCCGAGGGCGTGGTCGCATTGGCCGAGCGCCCAGATGGCTGGACCCGCCGGTAGCCCTTTCCTCTACCCTGTTCAGCCCAGCCACCCGCCGCCCAGCTTCGGGCCCACCAACGGAGCCGCGTCCGCATGCCCCGCAGGATCGACATCGAGCTCACCAGCTCGCGCGAGGACGGGTCGTGGACGTGGCGAGCCGCGGGTGCCAAGGAGCCGCGCGGCAACGTCGCCGGGGCGCTCCTGCCGGGTACGGCGAAGGTGGGTGACGTGCTGAAGGTCGAGGCCGACTTCTTCGTCGACGGCATCGAGATCACCGGGGTCGTCCCGTCGAAGGGCCCGCGCACCGAACCGGAGCGCCTCGAGCTCCTGCGGCCCGCCGAGGAGGGCCCCTTGGTCACCTCGAGCGTCACACCTCGATCGTCGGACGATCGCGGGTCTCGCCGCGACGGCCCGCGGCGTGACCGACCGCCGCGGCGGGACGGGGACGGACGCCGCGAGCGCGGTGATCGGAAGGAGCGCACCGAGCGAGGTCCGCGGCAGGAGCGGCGCGACCGGCCACCGCGCCGAACCCGGCCCGAGCCGCCGCCCATGCCGGCGGTCGAACGCCCGAAGGCGAAGCGGCTGCGCGCCGGCAAGGCGCACCGCACGGCGCTCCTCGAGTCGCTGCCCGAGGAGCAGCGCCCGATCGCCGAGCAGGTGGTGCTGGGCGGCCTCCCCGCGGTGCGGCAGGCCATCGACAAGCAGAACGCCGAGCGCGCCGCGGCAGGTGACAGCCCGATCACGGCGGGTCCGCTCCTCGAGCTCGCTGAGCAGCTGGTGCCCAAGGTGCGCGTGGCCGAGTGGCGTGACCGAGCCGAGGCGGCGCAGCGCGACCTGGACGTGATCGACCTCCGCGACCTGCGTTCGGTCGTCTCCGCCGCCGACGCGGTCGCCAAGGACGACGAGACGCGGGCGTTGGCCCAGTCGCTGCGCGAAGGGCTCGTGAAGCGCGCCGACGCCGAGCACCAAGCCTGGCTGTCGGAGCTCACCGCCACGGTCGACGTCGGCAGGATCGTGCGGGCGCTCCGCCTGAGCTCGCGCCCCCCGAAGGCCGGCGCACCTCTGCCGCCTGAGCTCGCCACCCGCCTCACCGAGGCTGCCAACGCCGCGCTCACCGAGGACGCCGCGGCCGAACGTTGGGTCGCGGTCCTGGACGCGCTGGCCTTCTCGCCGGTGCGGGACAAGGTGATCCCGGCCTCGCTCCCCAAGGACCTCCACGAGGACGTCCGGGCCACGATCGCCCGGTTGGCCACGCGCATCCCGAAGATCGCCCACATCTTCGAGATCGAGCCCGACCGCAGCGCTCCCCGTCCGAAGGTCGAGCGCCGCAAGCCCAAGCGGCCCCCGAAGCCCACGACGAAGGGTCCAGGGAAGGCCGGTCGGAAGGACCAGGATCCGGCGCCGAAGGACGAGCCCCCGACCAGCGAGGAACCGACCCGGTCCCCCGAGCCGGCATCGACGAGCGAGGAGCCCCGCGACGACGCAGTCGTGGAGGAGGCGACCCCGTCACCAGAGCCGGCACCGACGACCGAGGAACCCCGCGACGAAGCAGCGGCGGAGGAGCCGACCGCGTCACCCGAGCCCGAAGGCGGCGAAGCCGCAGGCGGTGCGGGGGCCTCCCCCGCAGATCAGGCGGAGGGCGGCTCCGCCGACCCGGAGCCTTCCGAGCGCGAGGCGCAGCCGAGCACGGAACAGAAGCCCGAGGAAGTCGCCGAAGGCGACTGACGAGGAACCTAGCTCGAGGGAGGCGGCCGCAGGCCGCCGAGCTCGAAGGACCGCCCGCGGTACTCGCCGGTCGCCGGATCTTCGTCCCAACGGGCACCGCACGAAGCGCACGCGCAGGAGTCGAGCCGCAGCGACGCGAGGTAGAGGCGCTCCACCTCGTACGCCTCGCAGAAGGGGCATTGCAGGTGCCCAGGTCCTTCGCCCACTTCCGGGAGGGTAACGCGACGTGGCTATCGTGCCCGGCATGTCCGTCGACTACGAGAAGCGCGGCCCGTTCGCGATCATCAAGATCAACCGGCCCGAGGCGCGCAACGCGGTGAACTCGGCGGTCGCCAACGGCATCGAGGACGCCATCGACCAGATCGAGGCGGACGACTCCATCTGGGTGGGGATCCTCACGGGCGAGCCGCCGGTGTTCTGTGCCGGCGCCGACCTCAAGGAGATCAACTCCGGCAACGCTGGAGGTCTCGCCACCGCGAAGGGTGGGTTCGCCGGGTTCGTGCAGCGCGAGCGGACGAAGCCGGTGATCGCTGCCGTCGACGGCCCCGCGCTCGCCGGGGGCACGGAGATCGTGCTCGCGAGCGACCTCGTCGTGGCGTCGACCAGCGCCACCTTCGGCATCCCGGAGGTGAAGCGCTCCTTGGTGGCAGGTGCGGGCGGGCTCTTCCGCCTCGGTCGCAAGGTCCCGCTCAACATCGCGATGGAGCTCACCCTCACGGGCGACCCGATCGACGCCACCCGCGCCCACCACTTCGGGTTGGTGAACCGCCTCGTGGAGCCGGGGCATGCGCTCGAGGAGGCGATCTCGCTCGCCGAGCAGATCTGCGCGAACGCGCCGGTGGCGGTCCGCGAGTCGCGCAAGATCGTGATCGAGGCCACCAACGCCCCAGACGAGATCGGCTGGAAGATGTCCATGGAGGGCATGGCGGTCGCGATGCGATCCGAGGACTTCTCCGAGGGCCTCACCGCGTTCATCGAGAAGCGCCCGCCGGCGTGGAAGGGCCGCTGAGCGTCCGCTAGGTGAAGGTCGGGATGATCCCGGCGTCGTGCAGGAGCTCGGCCAGGCCGTCGACGAGGTCCAGCTCGGCGACGTCGGCGACGTCGACCCATCGCACCTCGGCGGCGTCGTCCCCGGCCACGGCGTCGGCGTCTCCGACGAGGGTGACCTCGAAGTCGAGGATCACGAAGTGGGCGTCGGGCTCGACGATCTCGGCCCAGCCGAGCAGCTGACCGCACACCCCCTCGAGCGCGGTCTCCTCGCGGAGCTCCCGCACGACGGTCTCTGCCAGCGTCTCTCCCCGCTCCACCTTGCCGCCGGGGACCGCCCACTGCCCGGAGGCCCAGCCCCGCGCCCGTCGGACGAGGAGCAGGCGGCCGCCATCCACGACCACCGCCCCAGCGCCGAGGATCGGTGTCACGACAGCGAGCGGTGCACCACGATGGCCCGGGCGACCAGGCCGAAGGACTCGAAGAAGTTCTTCGTGTGCCGATCGCCCGGCAGGGCGAGGCTGTCGACGCCGAAGCACCCCTCCTCGCGGCACCATGCGAGGAGGCCGTCCATCATCGTCTCGCCGACGCCGAGCTCGCGCACGCCGGGTTCGGTGTAGAGGTCGGTGACCACGCCGAGGCGTCCGCCGTCGGCCAGGACCTCGGTGGTGGCCACGCCGTAGCCCATGACGAGGTCGTCGACCGTGCCCACGAGCACGTGGTGACCGGGGTCTCCCACCTGTGCCCGCAGCTCGGGCTCGAACGGGGGGCGCCGGCCTCGGTGGCGCGCCCACACCTCTCCCCCTCGGCCCTGCCGGAGCTCCTCGACGGCCGCGGCCGCGAGCTCGGCGAGCCGGGGGACGTCGTCGTCGTCGGCCGGCCGGGTGCCCTCCTCCGGCGCGGGCATCAGCGTCCCTGGAGCTGGGCGACCTTCGACAGGATCGTCTTGCGACCGCGGTGCGCCGCTTCGTACCGCTGGACGCTGTCGAGCTCCACCGCCGACAGACCGGCGAGGCGGTTGACGACCTGGGAGGCGGACAGGCCGTCGTAGTCGGGGATCGCCAGGGTGGCGGCGTCGATGGCGCTGGCGGCGGCCGCGGGTGCGCCGTCGACGACCTCGGCCGCGGCCGCGGGAGGACGGCGAGCCGTCGCCGTCGCCGTCGGCGGCGTCGCCGCCACCTTCGACCCGGCCTTCGGCTCGGGTTGGAGCGGGGTGATCGAGTCGCCGAGGAAGCTCACGACGCCCGCCGCCCGGTCCTGTGCCTTCGCCGTCGCCTCTGACGCGCTCTTGGTGGCCTGGTCGACGGCGAAGCGGCCCATCAGGCGGGCGGTGGCGACGTGGCCCTTGCCCTTCGCCACCAGCTCGGGCAGGAGCGACGCACCCTCGAAGAGGATGCCGATGGGTGCGTACACCAGCAGGTCGAAGGCGTGCTCGACGGCCTGCTCGATCGGGGTCTTGTCCTCAGGGAGCTCGTCGGCGTCGCTCACGCGTCGACCTTAGTGGTGTGGGCCACGAGCACATCACACGGCGCATGGTGCGCCACCGACGACGCGACGCTGCCGAGGATGAAGTGGGCGTGGCTCGTGAGGCCGCGCGATCCCACCACGATGAGGTCGGCGTCGAAGTCCTTGGCGGCTTCCAGGAGCACGCGCGCGGGATCGCCTTCGAGCGCCTGCACCACGACCTTGTCGACCCCCTCGGCACGGGCGAGGGAGCGACCGTGCTCCGCCAGCTCCTCGGTCTGTGCCCGGTCCGTGAGCGTGAACCGGATGTCGGTGGGCACCCGATCCGACTGCTCCACGGACAACCGGTCGCCGGAGGGCTGGTAGGCGCTCACCACCACCAGGCGCGCACCTTCGTCGGCGGCGAGCTGCGCGGCCTGCCGCACGGCGCGCTCCGCCGTGTCCGACCCGTCGGTGCCCACGACGATGCTCTTGTACCCCATCGGCCCCAGCCTCCAGTGTCGTGGTGCTTACACGCAGTCAGCGCACAGCTGCCGCTTGGCGTCGGCGAGCTGCGAGGGGTGCTTCACCAGGAAGCAGGACTGGCACACGAACTCACCCGGCCGCTTCGGCTGGATGCGTCCGGTGGCGTCGCCGCGCTCCTCTGGTTCGGGGACGACCTCCTCCTCGTCCTCCTCCTCCTCGGCGGCGGCGATCCGGTCCTTCAGGATGGCGTCGAGGTCGGCCTCGACGTCGTCGGGATCGTCCTCTTCCTCCTCGTCATCGTCGCCCTCCTCGTCCTCGCGCTTCGCCTTGACCGGCGCGGGGGCGTCGGCATCCTCGTCCTCGTCGTCCTCGAGGACGGTGTCGTCGTCCTCGGCGTCGAGGTCGAGCTCATCGACCGGGAGGACGCCATCCTCGAGGTCCTCGTCGAGGGCCTCGTCGTCGAGGTCCTCCGGCTCCTCGTCCAGGTCGTCGTCGAGCTCGTCCTCGATCGGCTCGTCGTCGTCAGGCATCGCGTTCCTCAGGGTTTCGGGGGGGTTGGGGGGTCGCCGCGGCGGGACTATATCGAGGTGGTGGTGGACTCCGGCGCGGTGGTGCTCGTGCCGTCGGTCGTGCCCTCGGTCGTGCTGGTGCCGGCGCCCGGGTCGAAGTTGAGATCGCTGACCTGGTCCACCTTCCACGTGCCGTCGACCTCGACGAAGGTGAGGCGCACGTAGAGGTCCCGCTGGGTCCTCGGGCCGGCCACCCCGTCGACCTCGACGTCCAGCACCACGATCGCCTGGGCATCGGCGTCCCCGAGCTCCGAGACGTACACGTCCTTGGCGAACCCCTTCGACACCGCCTTCACCTGGGTGATGACCTTGGAGAGCCCGGCATCGAACGCGTCCTCGTACTCCTGCTGGAAGGAGCCCGTGGACAGGGCGAGCACGCCGTCGCGATGGGCCTCGGGGTCGTGGTAGTCGTAGGTCACCAGGGCCTCGCCGAACGTGCCCGCCGCCTCGCGGACCGCGTCGACCCGGTCGGATCCGCCGTCGTCGCCGACGAGCAGCACGAGGAGCACGGCCACCGCCACGGCGAGGGCGACAGCGAGGCTGGTGACCAGGATGAACGCCGGCGAGCGCCGGCCCGAGTCGCGGTCGGGCGCCTCGGTCGCGCCCACACCGGTGCCGGCGTCGTCGTCCTGGTCGAGGTCGTCCTGGTCGAGGTCGTCCTGGTCCACGTCGACCTCGTCGACGGCGTCCTCGTCGGTGGGATCGCTCATGCTCGGCGCAGCTGCCAGAGGGCCAGCGCGGCCAGGGTCGCCACGACGGCGCCACCGATCGCCGCGCTCCCGCCGGTGGCGGGCAGCGGCGGTCCGCTGGGGGTGGGCGTCGCAGCTGCCGAACCCGTGCTGGTGAAGGGCTGTGCCTGGTAGGGGCTGAGCGCCGACACGCAGGGAGACACCGTGGGGACGACGGGGAGGGTCTTGGGGGGCACGTACACGGGAGGGTCGGGGGCCGGGGGCACCGGGAGGGTGAGGTTCACCCGCACCCACGGACCGTCGGCCTCGTGGTCGACGGACGCGGCGACGTACCCGAACCCGGTGGGGCCGTTCTGGATCGTGACCGCCAGGTCGTGCAGCGGCTCGTCGCCTCCCAGGGTGGCGATCACCGGCGCGAGGTCATGGAGCATGCAGTCGAGGTTCTGCTTCTGGTCGGCCACGAGGTCGGCAGTCTCCCCCAAGAACTTCGGCCCGACGTCGAGGAGCACCTGGAGGTCACCGTTGGCATCTTCGAGAGCCTGCCCGATCTCGCGCAGGTTCTCGAGGCTGGCCGACAGGCTCAGGCGGTGATCCGCGAAGACCCTGGTCAGGCGGGTGCTGTTCTCGGCCAGGCGGTCGAGCTCCTCGGTGCGGGTGACGAAGCTGCGGGTGAGCTCGTCGAAGGAGCGCGTCAGGGAGGCGAGGTCCTGCCCGCGCCCGTCGAGCCCCACCGCCAGCTCGTGGATGAGGGAGCCGGCGGCCTGCTCGTCGATGCTGGAGATGAGGTTGCTGGCGGAGCGAAGGAGCTCGGAGAACTCCAGCGGCACGGTGGTCCGCTCGATGGGGACGTGGGCGCCCTTCGCGAGGAACTTGCCCTCCTGGTAGTCGTCGTTGGGCTGGAAGTCGATGTAGGGCTCGCCGATGGCCGACTTGCGGAACACCCGGGCGATGGTGCCGGCCGGGATCTGCTTCCCCTTGTCGATCTTCAGCGTCATGTGGACCTTGTCGTCGAGGAGCTCCACCCCGGAGACGCGACCGAAGTGCACGCCGAGGTAGGTCACCTCGGCGTTCGCCTTCACGCCCGCCGCCCCCTCGAAGTCGGCGGTGATCGTGTACGGGTGCTCGATGCGGTCCCAGCTCACGATGTTGTCGAACGCCCAGAAGAGCAACAGGCCGAAGATGGCGTTGAACCAGATCAGGTTGACGATCGTGCGGCGGTTCATTGGCCACCGTCGTCTGCCACGGCGGGTACGAACCAGCCGTACACCAGGGCGAAGTCGTCGGGGACGCCCTTGGGCGCCACCTTCACGAAGCGGGCGAGCCAGTCGACCAGGACTCCGACCTCTTCGCGCTGTCCCACCACCGTCGTGAGCACGGCGTCGAGCTGCTCGATCTGACGCTCGATGTCCTGGCGGTACGGCTGCAGCACGAGGTCGTTCTGGTCGCGCGCGAGGCGCGTGATGTCCTTGATGGTCTGCAGGGCCAGCTCGCGGTTGTCGGCCAGCACGTCGGTGGTCCTGGCCAGGTTCACCAGCAGCTGGTCGACGCGTCCCGAGCCCTCGGCGAGCGTGGCGGTCGCCTTGTCGAGCCCGTCGATGATCTTGACGATGTCGTCGCTCTGGCTGGCCATCGTGGACGACACCACCGAGATGCTGTCGATGAGGCTCCCGAGCTCCGACGCCCTGCCCCCGAACCCGACGGCTCCGGTCTCGACGAGGGTCCCGAGGTCGTTGGCGGCCACCCCGCCGAGCACCTGGACGGCCTCCTCGGCGACGAACTCGAGCTCGGGTGCCTGTTGCGTGGTCTGGATGCGACAGCCGTCGACGAGCAGGTCGCCATCGCAGCTCTTCGCGGGCTCCGCTTCCTCGCCCTCCTTCGGCGGGCGGAGCTCGATGAACTTCTCGCCCAGCAGCGAGGTGGTGCGGAGCACGGCCACGCTGTCCACCGGCAGGTCGAGGTGGTCCTTGATCCGCATCGTCACCTTGGCCCGGAACCCGTCGGTGAGCTCGATGCCGGTGATGGACCCGACCCGGACGTCGGCCACCTGCACGGAGTGACCGCTCACCAGGTCGCCCACGTCGTCGAAGGTGGCGGTGAGCTCCACCGGGCCTTCGACCTGGCCCGGGAGGGTGCACGCGCCGAGTGTCGACGCGAAGGTCCCGAGGACCACGAGCGTGGCGCGGAGCCTCACGAGCCCTCCCCCACCATCGTGGTCGTGGCGTCGTCGATCCAGCCGCGGACGCGATCCGCAGGGCTCGGCCCGCTCGGCAGCGGTTCGGTGCCCGACGCCAGCAACGTGAGCAGCGAGCCCACGGGCGTGGTGGGCTCGGTGATCTTCGCCGGGGTGGCGTCGGCGGCGCTCTGGGCGCTCTGAGCCGAGGCGCTCGGGCAGCCGAGGACGGGCACGAGATCGCACACGCCCGGCAGGCCGAGGTCGCCGGTGAGGATCTCGACGAGGTCGAAGACCAACGGACCGAAGTTGTTGCGCAGGTTGATGGCCCGCAGGGAGGGGTCGTAGGCGTCGAGCAACCCGGTGGTGAGCAGGTTCCCCGCCTTCAGCAGGGACGTCACGGAAGAGAGGTTGGCGTCGATCGTGGCGGCGGCGTCGGCCAGGGTCTCGATGTCGGCACGGAGGGCGGTGGAGTGCTCGCCCACGAGGCGGAGCCCTGTCTTGGACAGGTCGGCGAGACCATCGACGAGGTCGGTGATGCTCTCCCGCTCGTCGGCGAGCACGTCGCTGGCCTCCGAGAAGGCGTCGAGCACCTCGCCCAGCTGCGACTCGCGGGTGACCAGGGTGGCGCTCAGCTTGTCGAAGCTGTCGACGATCCGCAGGAGGACGTCGTCGTTCTCGGCGAAGGTCTCCACCAGGTGCGAGAACTGGCCGAGCGTGTCGTTGAGCGCAGCGCCGTTGCCGCGGAGGTCTTCTTCGAGGTTGGACACGAGGTCGCCGATGCCGTTCGGGTCGAGGCTGTCGAGGAACTCCTTGAGGGCGGCCAGCGCCTCGTCGGGCTCGACGGGGACGATGGTGTCCTCGATCTCCTCGCCGTCCTGCATGGCGTCCATGCCGTCCTCGTAGGCCGGGGACAGCTGGATGTAGCGCTCACCGATCAGCGACTGCGGCACGATCTGGGCCCGGGCGCCCTTGGGCACCTTGATGTCGCTGTCGATCGACAGCTCCACCAGCACGTTGTCGCCCTCGATCTCCACCTTCTTCACCTCGCCCGCGGGCAGACCGAGCACCCGGACGTCGCCCGAGGGGAACACCGAGACGGCGCGTGGGAAGTGGGCCGTGAGGGTGTAGGTGTCCCCTCCGCCGAAGGCGCTGCACGCGGGAAGGGTCGCGGCTGTCGCCGCCACGATCAGGAGAGCGATGGCGCGCTTCACGGGACCGTGTCCTGGAGGAGGTAGAGGATGTCGGGTCCGAGGCTCGCGATGTAGACGTCCTGCCACGGCCCGTGGGTGCCGGCCAGCGACTGGCCGTAGAAGGCGGGGCCGGCGAGCGCGAGCGCACGGTTCAGGTTCGGCATGTTGGCGTCGACCGTCGCCAACGTGGGGTGGAGATCGTCGAGGATGGCGTCCAGCTCGTCGGCGTTCGTGTCGATCAGCACCGACAAGGAGCGGACCGCGTCGCTGCCGGCGCCCAGCGCGGTGGCGAGCTCGTCACGCCGCTGCACCAGGAAGTCCAGCACCGTTCGACTGCTGTCGATGAGGGTGACGAGGGTCTTGTCCTTGTCGGCGAGGTTGGACGACAGCTCGTCGGCGCTGTCGAGCAGCGCGTCGAGCTGACCTTCCCGCTCGTTGATCGCGGAGGACAGCGTGCCGACGCTGTTGATGAGGTCGGTGATCGTCGCTCGCTTGCCCTCGGTGATCGTGGCCAGCTGGTTGATGAGCTTGTTCAGCTTCTCGTTGTCGGTCTCCTCGATGCGGTTCGTGGCCTCGCGCGTGAGGTCGAACACGTCGACCGGGGTGGTGGTGCGCTCCACCGGGATGACCCGGTCGTCGCGCGGGAGGTCGGCGTACAGGTCGTCGCCTTCCGCGGGCGCGGTGATGCGGACGAACTTCGAGCCGAGGAGGGTCTCGAGGGCGATGTCGGCGCCCGCCTCCTCGCGGATGTCAACGCCCTTGTTGACCACCCAGGTGACGGTGACGAGCCCGTGCGCCCGGTCGGCGTCCACGCCCGTGACCCGGCCGACCTTCACCCCCGCCAGCTTCACGTCGTCGCCGACCCGCAGGCCGGCGGCATCGGTGAAGGACCCCTCCATCGTGTAGGTGTCCTCGAGCAGGTGGAGGAGGCCGACCATGAAGGCCAGGCCGGTGATGAGCCCGATGATCAGCATCGAGACGATCCCCACGGCGTAGGGGTTGCGGTCGCGGAAGGACCTCACGCCCCGGCCGCCTTCCGCAGCAGCGACTCGATGGCGGACGAGCCGGTGGTGGGCTTGGGGACGTACGGCACCGCCGGGGCCTCGCCCGAGGACTTGCCGGTGATCGGGAACCCCGCAGGCGGGCACTCCCCGGGCACGGGCGTGGTGGCGGTGAAGCAGAGGATCTTCTGGTTCAGGAACTCGCCGCGGTTGCCGGCCCGGAAGATCGCGGCGCTGGCGTCGCCGAACCCGGCGAGGAACGCATCGAGCTGCGGCAGACGGCCGTGCACGGTGTCCGTGACCAGGGCCAGGTTGCCGAGGATGCGGGTGATGTTGCCCGACTCCTTGTCGAGCAGCCCGTGCAGGCCGGTGCCGAAGGAGGCCAGCTCGGTGAAGGCGGCATCCAAGGTGGCGGTGTTCTCACCGAAGGTCTGCGACAGCACGATGAGGTTGTCGAGCATCGTCTCGATCTGGGCGTCGCGCCGGTTCAACGTGTCGGCCACCACGTCCAGGTTGGTGACGAGCCGTTGGATGGCGTCGTCCCGGCTGGCCAGCGCCTTGGTGAGCACGGCCAGGTCGTCCATGGCCTGGCTGACCTTGTCCTCGCGACCGTCCAACGCCTCGGTGATCGTGTCGAGGAAGGCGTTGACCTGCTTCGGGTCGATCGAGCTGACGATGGGGCCGAGCTTCTCGAACAGCTCGCCGAGGTCGACCACGGACTCGGTCTTGTCGATCACATCGCCGTCCTCCAGCGACTCCGGTGAGTCGCCCGGGAGGAGGTACAGGTAGCGCTGGCCGATGAGGTTGCGCCAGCGGATCACGGCGACGGAGTCGTTCGGGATGTCGTCGTGGTCGTCGTCCACCTGGAACGTGACGACGGCGCGACCGTCCTCGGTGCGGATCCCCGTGACCTTGCCGACGACCACGCCGGCGACCTTCACGTTGTCGTTGATGAGGAGGCCGGTGACGTCGTCGAAGGTGGCGGTGAGCGAGTAGTTCTGGTGGTTGAGCGGATCGCGCAGGTCGAGGTTGCCGATGGTGAACGTGAGGTAGCCGGTGAAGGCCAGGCACACGAGCACGAAGGCGCCGAACTTCAGCGCGGTGCGGATCATCCGACGAGGACCTTCTGGAGGAAGGTCGAGAGGCCGCTGCCCGACCCCTCCCCCGCGCCGGTGCCCGGCAGCTCGGGGAGGGCCTCTTCGAGTGACGGGACCTCGCCGGGTGCGGCCGCGGGCGGGGCAGCTGCGCCGGCGGAGGCATCGGCCCCGACGCACTGCACCACCGCGCACGCCTGTGTTCCGAGCAAGCCCTTCACGGCGGCCATGAGGGTGCCGTCGCCCACGGGGATGCGGACGACAGACGTGAGCGTCTGGATGTACTCCCGGAGCCCGATGACGAGCGGGATCACCTGTGTCCGCTGGTCGTAGAGGAGCTGGAGCGTGCGGCTGCCCTGCACCATCGACGCGTCGACGAAGGGCTTGTTCGCCTCGAGGAGGTCGGCGACGTCGCTGGAGAGCCGGCTCGTCTGCTGGAGGAGCGCGACGACGTCGTCTTCGTTGTCGTTGAGGGTGGGCAGCGCCACGTTGGCGGCGTCGGCGATCTCGAGGACCGTGGTGGCCTGACCGGAGAGCTCCTCGGACAGGAGGGCGAGGTCGTGGAGGAGCTGCGCGGTGTTGTCGGCGTTGTCGGCGAAGACCTTCGACAGCTCGCTGCCGTTCACGAGGGTGCGGTTGACCTCGTCGCCGAGGCCGTCTGCGCCCTCCGCGAGCTGGTCGATCACCGTGTAGAGCTCTTGCGGGTCGATCGCCTTGAGGAGCGGGTAGGTGTCGGAGAGCACCCGCTCGAGCTCGAAGCCGCCCTGCGTGTGGGTGATCTCGTCGCCGTCCTCCAGCGCGGGGGCACCCGGCTCGGCGGTGTCGGGATCGATGTCGACGAACTTCTCGCCGAACAGCGTCTTGGGCCGGATCGTGGCCGTGGCGCCCTCGGGCACCGCTTCGTCGTCGTGGATCTGGAGGGTGATCTCGGCCGAGCCGTCGACCAGCTCGATGCTCTTGACCTGGCCGATGTTGACGCCGCGGACCTTCACGTCGGACCCAGAGAGCAGGCCCTGCCCGGCGGCGTCGAAGGTGCCGACCAGCTCGTAGCCGCCGCGGAAGGCACCGAAGGCGCCCTTCACGCCGATGGTGACGGCGGCGAGGGCGAGGACGATGGCGATCGCACCGGTGAGGATGTGCTGGCGACGGGGCTCGAGGGACGGCATCGTCACCCCGTGAGGCTCACGGTGTTGCCGCCACCCCAGAAGATGAGCGAGAGCACCAGGTTCAGCACCACCACCGAGACGATCGAGAGGCGGATGGCGCGGCCCACCGCCACGCCCACGCCGGCGGGACCGCCGGTGGCGTAGTAGCCGTAGTAGCAGTGGATCAGCGCGACCACGACGGCGAAGATCCCCGCCTTGATCACGCTGTACACCACGTCGATGAACGGCAGGTAGAGCCGGAAGTAGTAGTCGTAGACGCCCGGTGAGAGGCCGAAGAACTGGGTGGTGACCACCTTGGTGGCGAAGAAGCTCGCGAACAGGGAGATGAGGTACAGCGGGATGATCGCCAGGAGGGCGGCGGCCACGCGGGTGGCCACGAGGTAGGTCTTCGACGGGACCGACATGACCTCGAGGGCGTCGATCTCCTCGGAGATCCGCATGGCGCCGAGCTCGGCGGTGAAGCCGGCGCCGACCTGGGCGGCGAAGGCCACCCCGGCGATGAGCGGGGTGACCTCCCGGGTGTTGGCGAAGCTGCCGATGAGGCCGGTGAACGCCTCGGCGCCGATCTGCTCCAGGCCCTTGAACCCCTGGAGGCCCACCTCCGTGCCGGTGAAGAACGACATCGAGAAGATCACGAAGACCATGCCGCCGCCGACGATGAGGGCACCGGCGCCGATCGTGATGTCGGAGACGAGGTTGAACACGACGTTGCGGTACTTGAGCTTCAGGACGATCTGGGTGACCACCTCCCACAGGACCTCGCCGTAGAAGACGAGCTGCTGGCCGATGTCCTCCAGCAGGTCCCCGACGGCGCGGGTGCCCTGCCGCACGGGCCTGGTGATGCGGGTGACGGCGGTCATCAGAACTTCTGCGGCACGAGCGCGAAGTAGAGGGACGTCATCACGAAGTTGGCGAAGAAGATGAGGATGAAGGTGATCACCACGGCCTGGTTCACCGCGTCGCCCACGCCCTTCGGGCCGCCCTTGGCGTAGATGCCCTTGTAGCAAGCGACCATCGCGGCGATGAACCCGAACACCCAGGCCTTGGCGAGCGACGAGTAGAGGTCGGGCAGCTGGACGAGCGAGGTGAACCCCTGGAAGTACGCGCCAGGGGTGACCTTCTGGATCACGACGTTGAAGAAGTACCCACCGGCGATGCCCGCCACGGACACGAGCGACACCAGGAACAGCCCCACCGTGCTGGCGGCCCAGAGTCTGGGCGTGACGAGTCGGTGGACCGGGTTGACCGACATGACCTCCATCGCCGCCAGCTCGTCCCGGATCTTCCGGGCGCCCAGGTCAGCCGTCATGGCCGAGCCGCCGGCCCCCGCGATGAGCAGGGCGGTGGCGACGGGCGCCGCCTCCCGGACGATGGCGAGGACCATCGCGGCACCGGTGGTGGACTCGGCGCCGAGCTGCCGGGAGAAGGCGCCCACGTGGAGGGCGATCACCGCGCCGAAGGGGATCGAGATGAGGATCACGGGGATGCTGGTGACCTTCGCGATGAACCAGCACTGGCGGAGGTACTCCTTCCACCAGTGCCGCACGTCCGGGGTGCGGCGCAGCCCTTCCAGCGAGATGGCGAAGAGGTTGCCGGTCTCCCGCAGCAGGAACTCGATCTTGCCGATCATCAGACCTGGAGGATGTCGGTCGTGTCCGACGCATCCAGGCCGGCTGCCTCCATGCGCGCCACCTCGCGGGCGACCAGCTCCCGCTCGATGTCGCTCTGCTCGGTGGCGAGCTCGTCCATGCCGATGGGTCCGAGGGCCCGTCCGGCGAGGAACTGCCGGATGATCTTGTCGTCGGTGGTGCGCATCTCCTGCTTGCTGGCGAACTTCACCAGGCCGGCGCGGTACAGCACGGCGATGTAGTCCGACGTGCGCATCACCGAGGCGATGTTGTGCGTGATGATCACGAAGGTGGCGCCGGTCTCCTCCTGGATCTTCTTCACCAGCTCGTCCAGGTAGGACACGCGCACGGGGTCGAGGCCGGAGTCGGGCTCGTCGAAGAGGATGATCTCCGGGTCCATGGCGAGCGCACGCGCCAGGCCGGCGCGCTTCTTCATCCCGCCGGACACCTCCCCGGGGAACTTCTTCATGTGGTCGAGCATCCCGACCATGTCCGCCTTGGCCAGGACGATCTCGCGGATCTCCTTCTCCGTCTTGCGGGTGTGCTCCCGCAGCGGGAACGCCATGTTGTCGAACATGTTCATCGAGCCGAACAGCGCGCCGTCCTGGAAGAGGACGCCGAACTTGCGGCGGACGCGGTAGAGGTCGCGCTCCCCCATCGCGACGGTCTCCTCGCCCTCGACCCAGATCTCTCCTGAGTCGGGCCGGAGGAGGCCGATGATGTTCTTCAGGAGGACGGACTTGCCCGTGCCCGAGGGCCCCATCACCGCCGTGATCTGGCCACGCGGGATGTCGAAGCTGATGTCGCGCAGCACGGTGTGCGAGCCGAACGACTTGGTCACGCTGCGGAGCGAGATGACGGCGTCCATGGACTAGGTGGTGTTCTCCGGCGAGGGCCCGCTGCCCTGCCGGGCCTCACCGGGTCTCGCAACCTAGCCGACGTTTTGCCCCGTTTTGGGCGCTCAGCACACCCCGGAGATGCGTGGGTACGGGTTGACGGCGGCGGCGCCCCCCGGGTGGATCTCGAAGTGCACGTGGGTGGGGCCGCCCGCGGCGTTGCCGGTGTTGCCGACGTAGCCGAGGACGCTGCCGGCGCTGACCTTGCCCTTCGCGCCGAAGCGGTCGAGGTGGGTGTAGTAGTAGGCCACGCCGTCGCTGCCGAAGAGCTTCACCTGGTTGCCGCCGAGCCGGCCGACGGTCTGCACCACGGTGCCGGACACGACGGCCACGGCCGGCCGTCCCCGCGGGGCGAAGAGGTCGTTGCCCTCGTGGAACCGGCCACCCGAGCGCGGGAAGCCCCAGTCGTTCATGAACGTGGCGCCTCCCTGCACGGGGCACAGCAGGGTGGCGCCGCCACCCGAGCCGCCCGCGGGCACCTTCAGCTTGCGGCCGATCACCACGACGTCGGCGTCGTGGATGCCGTTGGCGGCCTGGAGCGCCCGCACGGTGGTGCCGAGCTTGCGTGCGATCGTCGAGAGCGTGTCGCCGGAGCGAACGGTGTAGGTGCTGGCGGTCGCGGGAGCGGCGCCAGCCGATGGGACGAGCAGGAGCTGCTGCCCCACGTAGATCCGGTCGCCCGTGAGACCGTTGGCGGCCCTGATCTGGGCGGCGCTGATCCCGTATCGGGAGGCGACGCCGCTCAGGGTCTGGCCGGCGCGGACGACGTGCGTCCTCGCTCCGCCGGCGGGGGCCTTCGCACCGGCGGAGCCGCTCGAGGGTGCACCCGCCGAGGCGACCTTCAGCACCTGCCCGATGCGGATGAGGTTCGGGTTGGCGAGGCCGTTGAGCCGCACGATGGCGGCCACCGACGTCCCGTGGCGGGACGCGATCGTGCCCAGGGTGTCGCCGGACCGGACCTTGTAGGACGCGGTGCCGGCGCCTGAGCGCGCCGCCCCCGGCACCGCCAGGCGCTGGCCCGCGTAGATGAGGTCGGCATCGGAGATGTGGTTCAGGGACACGAGGGCGGCCACCGAGGTGCCCTGAGCGTGGGCGATCTGGGCGAGCGTCTCGCCCGACCGGACCGTGTAGGCACCGGTGCTCAGCAGCGCGAGGAAGGCCAGTCCAACGACAGCGAGGGTGCGGAACGGCCCCTGGCTGTTCGGTCGTCGGGCGCGCATGGAGGATCCTCCTTGGGTCTCCGCCCGCCTGCGCCGCAGAACCTACAGAAGCCTCATCGCCCCCTCAACCCCCAACTTCCTCATCTGCCACAGCGGCCACAACAACGGGGGCGCGGCCTGTGCACCCTCTGCGCACCGCTCGCCCAGCCGCCGGGGTCAGCGGAGCTGGCGACGCGCCTCGGCGCGGCGCTCGGCCTCGAGGCGCTCGAGGCTCGGCTCCGGCGAGTGGTCGACGTAGCGCATGGCCTCCGCCACCGCTCGGTGACCGGCCCGCTCGGCGATGAGCCGGTGCATCTCCTGTCCCACCACCCGGTAGGCGGGGTGGCCCTGCGGGGTGGTGCGCAGCTCGAGCAGGTGCATGGCCTCGCGGGCGTTGAGGTGGAGGTAGAAGCGCACCTTGTAGGCGAGCGACACCGCGTAGGGGGCCTGGGCCGGGAAGCGCTCCTCGACGGCGTCGTGCAGGGACGCCGAGCGCTCCATGGCCTCGTCGAAGCGCTCGACCGCACCGGCCAGGTCGACGGCCTCGGGCCTCGTGAAGCCGTGGCGGGGGCTGAGCGCCTGCCACTCGATCGTGAGCATGCGGTGCCGCTGGAGGTCACGGAACGCGCCGTAGTCGGCGAGCACGTCGAAGCGGTAGGTGAGGCGCTCGAGGGCTCGACCAGGCTTGTGGCGCCGGTTCGCCCGGTCGCCCACGTAGGCGCGGATGACGGCGAGTCGATCCTCGGTGCTCATGGCGCGCACCCGCTGCTCCAGCACCGCCTCCGGCACGTGGACGTGGGAGTAGAGCATGGCGGCGACGAGCTTGACCTCGCCGTCGGGGTCCCAGTCGAGGAGCTGCACGTCCGGGGCCTCCGCGGCCGCAGGAGCGTCGGCACCGTCGGGGAACAGGCCGGCCGCGATCTCCTCGACCGCGGACCGGGTGGTGGCGAGGTACGTGCTCCACGCCACCCCGCGGTCGTCCAGGTCGACGCGCTTGAGGAAGCTCGGGATCACCTTGCGGAGCTCCGTGAGCATGAGGTCGGCGTACGCCCGGGACTCGGGCAGCGGGTGCGAGCGCATGCGCAGCAGGAGGGCTTCGTAGCCCTGCCCGGTGCCGTAGATCCCCACGTTGGAGAGGGAGGCGGCGGGGAGCACGCCGCGCACCGCGTCGAAGGCCTTGGCGCGGATCGCCTGCCGGTACACGAAGTCGGTGTCGGAGTCGTCCTTCGGGAAGCGCTCGCGGTAGAAGTCGGCCATCACGGGCACGAGCTCGGCGTACGTGTCGAACAGCCGATCCATGTCGCCGACGTACCGGAGCCCGAGCTCCGAACCGAGCACCTCGGGATCGCGGTAGTAGCGGTACCGCCCCCCGAGGCGCGTGTCGTACGCGATGTAGCGGGTGGACTGCTCGAGGTAGGCCATGAGGCGGCCCCACTCGAGCACCTTGGTGAGGAGGTTGGACGCCTGCTCGCAGGCGAGGTGCACCCCGCCCAGCTGGGCCACCGAGTCGTCGCCGTACTCGAAGAACACCCGGTCGTAGAGCTCCTCGGCCCGCCGGAGCCCCACGGTGGCGTCGATGGTGGCGTCGCCCGAGATGTCGAGGTCGCCGACGAACTCGTCCAGGAAGAGGCGGCGCAGGCTCTTCGAGCTGCGCGAGTACCGGGCGAAGAGGGCCCCCTTCACCACCTCCGGCAGGTTCACCAGGGCGAACACCGGGCCGTCCAGGTTCGTGAAGTAGCGCCGCAGGATGTCGGCCTCGTCCGGCGTGAACTCCTCGGCGATGTAGACGGTCATCGGTACGTCCTGGAGGCCGCGGCGGGTGCCTGGCGGGATCCGTAGGTTACGCGCCGCCCACGACCGCGATCGCGGACCGTCGGGCCTCCTCGCCCACCCGCCCGATCGTGGCCGCGAACTCCTCGCTGACGGCCTCCAGCGCCCCGTCCTGGAGCCACAGGTCGGCGACCGTCCAGGCCAGCGCCACCGCCCCGTCCACCACGGCTCGGTCGCCGGACGCGGCGCGGGCGTGGCTCGCGAACTCCGGCGTGTGGATCGGGAGGCCGGACGGTGCCGCCGCGAGCATGGGGTGGATCGAGGGCACGAGGTAGCTCACGTTGCCCATGTCGGTGCTGCCGACCACCGCGGCTTCGCCCTGTGGTTCGGCGAGGGGTCGGCCGAGGGCCTCGGCGTTGGAGGCGAAGAGCGACACCAGCGCCTCGTTGTCGAGCATGTCGGCGTAGACCACCGACTTCCAGGCGATCTCGACGTCGCACCCCGCCGCTGCCGCGCCCGCCTCGAGGCAGGCCGCCACGCGAGCCTTGAGGGGCTCCAGGCTGGCGATCGACGTCGAGCGCACCATCCACTCGGTGACGGCCCGAGCGGGGACGATGTTCGGCTTCTCGCCCGCTTCGAGGAACACCCCGTGGATCCGCTCGGCGGGGAGGATGTGCTGCCGCAGGGCCGCCACGTTCAGGTAGCCCAGCACCGCGGCGTCCAGGGCGTTGCGGCCCCGGTGTGGGAAGGCGGCGGCGTGCGCGGCCTCGCCGGTGTAGGTGGCGACCAGCTCCTGCACGGCGATCACCTGCATGCGGGTGAGGTCGTCGCCCGCCGGGTGGATCATCATCGCGGCGTCGATCCCCTCGAAGGCGCCGGCCCGCGCCATCAGGATCTTGCCGCCCCCGCCCTCCTCGGCAGGTGTGCCGAGCACGACGACCCGCCCGCCCGCCTCGGCGGCGGTCGCCGCCACGGCGAGGCCGGCACCGAGGCCGGCGGTGGCGATGATGTTGTGCCCACACGCGTGGCCGATGCCCGGGAGGGCGTCGTACTCCAGCAGCACCGCGATGGTGGGCCCGCTGTCGCCCGCTCGGGCGGCGAAGGCGGTGTCCACGCCGTAGGCCCCTCGCTCCACCTCGAGGCCCTCGGACTCGAGCGCGTCGGTGAGGAGGTCGTGGGCGAAGTGCTCCTCGTAGTTGGTCTCGGGGTGCTCGTGGATCTGGTGCGACAGGTCGAGGAGGCGCTCGGCGCGCGCCTCCACCTCCGCCCGCAGGCGCTCCTTCAGAGCGACCAGATCCACGGCGTCGACCCTAGTTGTGGGTCAGGACCACCTTGCCCAGCTGCGCCCCGGCCTCGAGCCGCCCGAGGGCGGCCGGGTAGGACTCGAGGTCGAAGGTGCTGTCGACGGACACCGGGAGCCCTTGCTCCACGAGCCGGGTGACCTCGGCGAACTCTCCGTACCCGCCCATCGTTGACCCGATCACCTCGATCTGCTTGAAGAACAGGCGAGGGAGGTCGAGCTCCACCTTCTGGCCCGACGTGCCACCGCACACCACCAGCCGACCGCCGGCGGCCAGCGCCCGGATCGATCGCTCCCAGGTGGCCGGGCCCACGCTCTCGACGACGACCTCGGCTCGCACCGGCCAGTCCTCGGCGGAGTCGTAGGCCGCCGTCGCCCCGAGCTCCAGAGCGGCGGCGCGCTTGGCGCCGTCGCGAGACGTGACGTGCACCTCCGCTCCCATCCGCACCGCCAGGTGCAGCGCGGCCGTGCTGACCCCGCCACCGATCCCTACGATCAGGCACCGCTCCCCCGCCGCCAGCCGGGCGCGCTTGAGCATGCGCCAGGCGGTGAGGGTCGCCAGCGGGTACGCGGCGCACTCCTCCCAGCTGCGGCCCGCCGGACGGGCCACCAGGTTGCGCGCCGGGACGACCACACGTTCGGCATGCCCGCCCCATCGCTGCTCGCCCAGGATCTGGAACCCCCGGCCCAGCGGGGCGTCGTCGCCGTAGGCGACGATGGCGTCGAGGGGCGCCACCGCGGGGTTCACGACGACCTCGTCGCCCGCGGCCCACCCGGTGACGCCGTCACCCACCACCTCGACCACCCCCGCCACGTCGCAGCCGGGCACGTGGGGCAGCGCCGGACGAGGGGCGCCCTTGGTGAGCCAGAGGTCCATGTGGTTGAGGGCGCTGGCGACGGGGCGCACGGCCACCTCGTCGGTGCCCACGTCGGCTTCGTCGATGGTGCCGAACCGGTACTCGCCCGGTGACTCGTCGAGGATCCACGCCTGCATGACCCGGAGTGTGGCTGCCACCGCCACGCGATCGCCAGATGGGCGACCGGTCCACTGGTTGTCGAATCGTGCGCTGGTGCACACCAGATGTCGAACAACGCACGATTCACGTCCAGCGACCGGCCGTCCCGCCGTCGCTGCGCCCTTGACCTGAAGCCATCGACCAGCCCGGTCCGGCCAGCCAGGCACGCGGGCGTCCAGCGGGTGGCTATACGACGCAGGTGAGGGCGTCGGCCTCGACCCGGATGCTGAGGGTGCGCGCCGGCTCGTCGAGGCGCTGCCCGTCGAGGTACACGGCGGTCGGCCGCTCGAAGTCGAGCTGCACCGCCGACTGGTGGCGCTCGTCGATCCGGGGGTGGGGCACGTGGGTGCCGAGCTTGAGCCGGGATCGCACCTGCAGGCGCTCGTCGAAGGGGAGGTCGGCCTCGAGCACGTCGAGCCGGCCGTCGTTGGGGTGACCGCGCGGGGCGACGTCCCAGTCGCCGAGGTACTGCGCGTTCATCGCCGCCACCACCCGGCCGCGCCACCACCCCCGCCGGGCGACGAGGTGCGCCACGAACCAGTGCAGCCGCCCGTCCACCAGCACCGCGCCCAGGTCGACCGGCAGCTGCACGGCGTCCTCTGATCGCAGGCGCGCTTCGTCGCCGGTGCCGCCGAGCGTGCGACAGAGGTCGCCCCCGAGGAGCCCGAGGGGTGGCACCGGCTCGCCCGCCCTCCGAGCCGCCGTGACGACGGCGCGGGCCTCCTGGTCCGAGCGCACGACCACGCCGTGCCGCGGGAGCGCGCCGGGCGTGCCCCAGGGCTCACCCTTCGAGATCGGCACCGAAGCCCTCCTCCGACTCCCCTCCGGTCTCGTCGACCTCGATCGTGGAGCTGGCGGTCACCACGCCCCGGTGCAGGGCCTCCGCTGCCTGGCGCGCCCGGGCCGCGGTGGCGGGGACCGGGGCCACGTCGCCGATCCCGCGGAGGAGGTCGATGAGCTGCTTGACGTTGCGCACGAAGTCGCCGCCCGAAAGCTCCTCGTCCTCGAGGACCGCGGCCAGGCCGTCCCCGGCTGCCCAGGCGTGCGCGAGGTGGACGAAGCCGGCGTCGGGCGGTCGCGTGGAGGAGAGCCCGGCGTTCTCCTCGTCCACGGCGAGGTCGTCGGCGATCCGCCGCAGCTCGTGGAACCGGGTGCGGACCGTCGACGACGGGAACTGCGGCTCCGGCGGCCGTTCGCGCCCGCGGTGCTCGTAGGTGAAGCACGACACCAGCGCGGCGAGGGACGGCACGTCGAGGTCGTCGAGGATCCCGGTGGTCATCGCCTCGGCGACGAGGAGGTCCGACTCGTGGTAGGTGCGAGCGAGGACCTCGCCCGAGGCCGTGAGCGACCAGCCCTCCAGGTAGCCCCACGCTTCGAGCAGACGGAGGACGCGATCGAACTGGCGGGCCAGGGAGCCCGTGCGACCCTGCACCTGACGGCTCAGGTCCTCGAGCTCCCGCGCCACGCGCTCGGCCTGCACCGCGCTGCGGACGTGGGCATCCCGATCGGGGCAGTCGGCGACGGGATGCGACTCCGCGACCACGAAGGCCTGGTCGACGGCGTCGGGTTCGTGCTCCTCCACGCCGTGGCGGCTGATCCTGGCTCGCCGGAGCGCCTCCCCCACCTGGTGCTGGAAGGCGCGGTTGTTGGGGTTGTACGGCTCTGGGAGCTCCACGGTGCCGACGGCCTGCGGGGGCTCGACGAGGTCGTCGGCGCTGATCGACCGTGGCTTGCTCCGCTCGTCGACCACGTGCAGCCG
This sequence comes from Acidimicrobiales bacterium, assembly GCA_045807565.1. Taxonomy (GTDB): domain Bacteria; phylum Actinomycetota; class Acidimicrobiia; order Acidimicrobiales; family VFJN01; genus VFJN01. The sequence goes on from JBJMHD010000058.1 coordinate 22,713, forward strand.
GGGGTGGCCCTTGCGGAAGGCCACGCTGAGCACCGCGACCTTGCTGCCGTCGAGCACCAGGACGTCACCGGGGGTGAGGCGGGTGAGCGCCGCGAACGTGCGATCCACCGCGCCCCGTCCGCCGGCGGACCGGGCGCCCTCGCGCGAGCGCTGCGCGGCGGCCCGCAGCGCGCGGTACTCCTCCACGTCGCCGCGCTCGCACCGGGCCTCGGCGCGCAGGCGGGCCAGCCGGGTGTGCTGCCGTTCGATGCGGGTCTCCAACCGCACCACGGCCTTGTCGGCTTGGAACTGCGCGAAGGACAGGTTGAGCAGGTGGTGGGCCTGGTCGGGCTGGTAGCGCCGCACCAGGTTCGCCGCCATGTTGTAGGTGGGCCGGAACGCCGACCGCAGGGCGTACGTGCGGCTCGAGGCCAGCGCTGCCACCTGCTCGAAGGGCACGAAGGGCGACCAGAGCACGATCGCGTAGCCCACCTCGTCGATGCCACGGCGCCCTGCCCGCCCGGTGAGCTGCGTGTACTCGCCCGGCGTGAGCAGCTCGCGGCGCTCACCGGAGAACTTGGTGAGTCGCTCGATGACGACCGACCGGGCCGGCATGTTCACGCCCAGGGCGAGGGTCTCGGTGGCGAACACCGCCTTGGTGAGGCCCTCGGTGAAGCAGGCCTCCACGGCCTCCTTGAACGGGGGGACCATGCCGGCGTGGTGCGCGGCGACGCCCATCTCGAGGCCGGCGAGGAAGCGGTCGAAGTCGAGGACGTCGAGATCGGCGTCGGCGAGGGCCGCGGTGCGCTCGTCGACGATGGCCCGGACGCGCGCCCGCTCGTCCGGGGTCGTGAGGCGCAGGCCGGCGTCGAGGCACGCGTCGCGCGCATCGTCGCAGGCGTTGCGGCTGAAGATGAAGGTGATCGCGGGGAGCATCCCCTCGTCCTGGAGCCGCTCGATCACCTCCACCCGGCGGGGGGTGAAGAAGCGTCGGCGAGGCCGGCCCCGGGACGGCATCCCGCGCACGCGGAGGGCCTCGTCGTCGAGCCGGCTGGCCTCGGGGTTCGGTCGGCCGTCCACCAAGGTCGGGAGGAGGTGGAGCTCGGGGCTGCTCTTGTCGCCGACCAGGTAGAGGTTGTGGAGCTCGACGGGCCGCCGCTCCTCGATGACGGCGGCGGTCGGCCCGCGCACGGTGGTGATCCAGTCGGCGAGCTCCTCGGCGTTCGACACCGTGGCCGACAGGCACACCAGCGAGACGTCTGGGGCGAGGTGGATCATCACCTCCTCCCAGACCGGCCCGCGGTAGGCGTCCTGGAGGAAGTGCACCTCGTCGAGCACCACGTAGCGCAGCCCATCCAGCGCGGGCGAGCTGGCGTAGATCATGTTGCGGAGGACCTCGGTGGTCATCACGACCACCGGTGCGTCGCCGTTGATGGCGTTGTCCCCGGTGAGCAGCCCGACCCTGTCGTAGCCGTGGCGGCGGGCGAGGTCGGTGAACTTCTGGTTCGAGAGCGCCTTGATCGGTGCGGTGTAGAAGGCCTTGCCCCCCTCGCGCAGGGCCTTGGCGACGGCGTGCTCGGCGACCACCGTCTTGCCGCTGCCGGTGGGGGCGGCGACGAGCACCGACTGGCCGTCGTCCAGCGCCGCGATGGCGCGCTCCTGGAACGGGTCGAGCGTGAAGTCGTAGGCCTCGGGGCCCATCAGGCCGGCGCGGTGGACCGACGGCGCTCCATGATGCGTCCGATGAGGATCGCCACCTCGTAGAACACGACCATCGGCACCGACAGCATGAGCATGCTGATCGGGTCGCCCGACGGCGTGATCACCGCCACCACCACGCAGATGCCCACGATGGCGTAGCGCCGGAACGAGGCGAGCTGCCGCGGGCCGATGATCCCTGCCATCTGCAGGAAGATCAGCAGGATCGGGAACTCGAACCCGATGCCGAACGCCAGCATCATGTAGGTGATCAGCTTGAAGTACTTGGCGGGCGAGTAGGCCACGACGAAGTTGTCGGACCCGGCGATGTCGACGAGGAACTCGAGCGCCCGCGGGAGCGTGTAGTACGCCAGGCCCGCGCCCATCACGAAGAGCGCCAGCGCGCTGACGAGGAACGGCACGGCGTAGCGCTTCTCGTGCGGGTAGAGGCCGGGCGTGACGAACCGCCACACCTGCCAGAGGATCACCGGCATGGCGAGGGCGATCCCGGCGTACAGCGACGTCTTCATCCTCACGCCGAAGCCCTCGAGGGGATCGGTGATCAGCAGGCGGTCTGACCCGAGGTCGCGCGACTTGGCGAGCTCGGTGTAGGGGTGGATCAGGAAGTCGTAGATGGGCTCGTAGAGGAAGAACGCCACCACCATCCCGAGCACCAGCGCGAGCGCGATCTTGATGATGCGCGAGCGGAGCTCGGTGAGGTGCTCCATGAGCGACATCCGACCGTCGTCGAGCTCCATGGGGATCGCGCCCGCGGTCATGAGGGCTTGGTGCGACGAGCCGGCGCCTTCGACGGCGCGGGCTTCTGCACCGCGGTGCCGTTCTTCGGCGCGGCCTTCTTCGCCGCGGCGGGCTTCGTCGCAGCCGTGCTGGTCCGCTGGGCCGGCTTCGTGGTCGCCCGCTCGGACGGGGTCGTGCCGGTGGTGCCGGTGGGCTCCGGAGCGGCGACGAGCGGCGTGCGGCGACGCGGCCGGTCGGCGGCGGGAGGTGGCGTGTCGTCGCCTCCCAGCACGTTCCGACGGGTGGCCACCTGGGTCGGATCGTCAGCGGTGTCGAGCGCGGAGCGGACCTCGCTCTGGAAGCTCGTGGACAGCCGACGCAGCTCGCCCATCGTCTTGCCGATGGTGCGGGCAGCGTCGGGGAGGCGCGTGGGACCGAGCACGATGAGCGCGATCATGAGGATCACGAGCAGCTCGCCACCGCCGACGTTGAACATCGTCCGAGTGTACGACTCAGGTCCGCCGAGCAGATGCCGCGGAAGGGCCGGGACCGGACCTCGACGGCGGCCCGTTCAGGCGGCGCGCTGACCGCGGGCCGTGGCCCGTGCGGCGATCAGCGGGCGCTGAGCAGGGCGTCGAACCAGTCCTCGGTCTGGAGGAGCCGGTGGAAGTCGATCAGGTCGTCGTGGTTGATCGGGTCGCCGCCCCGCCGCTCGAAGAGCTCAGCGGGCAGGCGCCACTCGACGAGCTGCACCCCCGACGCCACCAACATGTCCACGATCCGGGGCTCGGCCGGCTTCACGACCGACATCTGGCAGCTGGGGCACCGGAACACGTAGGTGCCCTGCTCGTCCTGGGTGCACACCCGGACCTCGAGGTCGCTGACCCCGAGCTCGACATCTCCGCAGTCGTGGCAGCTTGCCTTGATCACCGTTGCCATGTCGCCCGGCCCTCCCGGCCCGTCACTGGGACGTTGGTTCGCTACCGAAGTGTCGGCCCGAACACCCTCCCCCTTGAGCGCCTCTGCCACAATGGGCCGTCGTGCCCACTCGGCTGCCGTCGCTGCGACGCCCCCCGATCGGGTTCGCGCACCGGGGAGCCAGGGCCAACGCCCCCGAGAACACCTTGGAGGCCTTCGTGCTAGCCGTCCGGCTAGGTGCGACTGGGCTGGAGAGCGACGTGTGGCTGACCCACGACGGCGAGGCCGTGCTGGACCACGACGGCGTGGTGCGCCAAGGGCTCCGGAAGCGACGGATCGCCGAGCTCGACCGCGCCGAGCTGCCGGAGCACATCCCCACGCTCGAGGCGCTCTACGCCGAGGTCGGCACCGATCTGGAGATCAGCCTGGACGTGAAGGACCCCGCCGCCTTCGACCGCACGGTGGCGGTGGCGCGCGCGGCAGGCGGCTCCGCCCTCGAGCGGCTCTGGCTGTGCCACCACCGCTGGGAGCAGGTGGCGACCTGGCGCGAGCGGTGCACGGAGGTGCGGTTGGTGGACTCGACGTTCCTGGGGCACATGTCCGAGGGCGCGGAGCAGCGGGCGGCGGCGCTGTCGCGCGCCGGCATCGACGCGGTGAACCTGCACCACACCGAGTGGAGCGGCGGCCTCACCGCGCTCTTCCACCGCTTCGGCGTGCTGTGCTTCGGCTGGGACGCCCAGCACGACCGGATCCTCGACGACCTCCTCGACGCCGGCGTGGACGCCGTCTACAGCGACCACGTAGACCGAATGGTCGACGCCCTCAAGCGAGCCGCATAGCGAGGCGGACGGGTGGGGCCGCGGGAGGGGGGAGCGGGGAGGGGGGGAACGCTCCGCGTGCCCCCCTCGCCCGGGAGGCGATCCGGCTCCGCCGGTCGCCGACCAGTGGTGAGCCGGCCGAAGGCCGACCGAACCGAAGCTCGGAGGAGGTCGGCGCAGCCGACCGACGACGACCTACAACGTTCCGATGTCCCCCGGCGGCCACACGAGGACGAAGGCGCGGCCGACGATCGTGTCGATGGGGATCGGGCCGCGCTCCGGGTAGCGGCTGTCGGCTGAGTTCGACCGGTTGTCCCCCAGCACGTAGACGTGCCCTTCCGGCACGGTCTGGCGCTCGATGGACGGGTTCTGGCTGTCCTGCGGGTCGCCGGTGAGGGTGCCGTCGGCCAGGTACGGCTCGTCGATCGCCTGGTCGTTCACGTACACGGCGCCGTCGCGGGTCTCGATGGTGTCGCCGGGGAGGCCGATCACCCGCTTGATGAGGTCCTTGATGCCGTCGGGGCCGATGTCGTCGTGGTCGAGCTCGAAGACGATGACGTCACCGCGGTGCACGTCGTGCAGGTCGTAGCTGACCTTGTTCACGAGGACGCGGTCACCCTTCGAGAGCGTGGGCTCCATCGAGGCCGACGGGATGTAGAAGGCCTGGAAGAGGAACGTCTTGACGATCAGGGCCACGACCAGCGCACCGATCACGACCGCGGCCCACTCGAGCCCGGACCGCAGTCGGCGCTGGCTCGTGGACTCCGCGTCCTCCTCTGCCGCCGGCGGCTCGTCGGCGTCCGCCGGCGTGGGGCCGTCGAGCAGGACTGGGTTGTCTTCGGGGGCGGGCTCGTCGGCGTCGGTCACGGCCGGTCAACGGTAGCGGTCGAGGATGCGCTCGCTGGCGCGCCTCCCGGCGTCGGCGAGGGCGGGAGGGGCGACGAGCACGCGCGCCTGCGGGCCGAGGCCCACGAGGAGCCGCTCGAACCAGGCTTCGGCGGCGACCGCCAGACGGACGCGCAGCGTCCCGTCGGGTCGGGTCTCGACCTCTTCCACCGGGTACGCCTCGGCGACCCACGCGGCAGACGCCTCGAGGGCGAGCTCGACGCGCGGATCCTCGTCGTCGGGCTGGAACACGTCCGTGGGCGTGGCGACAGCCGGTGGCTCGAAGGTGTCCTCGAGGAGCGCCGCGCCCGCGATGCGGTCGACGCGGAACCGTCGCTCGGCACCGGCCTGATGGCAGTGCCCGAGGACGTAGAGGCTGCCGTCCTCGGCGTGCACGAGGTACGGGTCGACGTCTCGTTCGGTGCGCTCGTCGCGCCCGTAGGAGTAGTAGTCGAGGTGGACGCGGCGGTGCTCCGTGACCGCGGTTCGCAGCACGTCGAGCACCTCGGCGCCGCCGAGGCCGAGGTCGACGTCGAGCACCTGGTCGGCATCCACCCCGAGCACGTCGGCGAGCTTCGCCACCCCTCGCCCCAGCGCGCTGTCCCGTTCGCTCCCGGGGAGCGCGAGCACCGATGCACCAGCGGTGAGCAGCGCGACGGCCTGGTCGGGGGTGAGGCGCTGCGGCGACTGGAACACGTCGGCGAAGTGGATCCACACGCGGTCGCCCTCCTGCACCACGTCGACCAGGGCGTCGGGCGTGTAGGGAGGCAGCCCGACGAGCCACATGACCTCGAGGTCGGCAGCGAGCTCCTTCTCGGTCAGCGCGAACCGCTCGCACACCTCGGCGAGGGTGGGACCGTCGTGCGCGGCGATCCACGGCACCATCGCCAGCAGCCGCTGCATGCGCGCCGCCGAGCCTGCGGGAGCGGTCATGACAGCCACGCCACCAGTTCGTCGCGCAGCTCGGGCGGCTCGAGGATCTCTGCGTGCTCGAGGAACGAGAGGACGAACGATCGGAAGGCCGCCCGGTTGGTGACGGGGAGCTCCACGACCACCGAGCCGTCCGCGCCCTCCTCCACGACGTGGTCGGGGCCGACGTGCTGCACCGCCCAGCTGGCCTGCGGGCCGTCGATGCGCACCCGTGCCCGGACAGGCGGCTCCGCGCCCAGCTCCCACGTGCCCCGCGCCTGTCCCGGGACGCTGGTGGACGGGAGGTCGAAGGTGGTGTCCTGCACGACCTCGACGGCGCCGGCGATGCGGTCGAGCCGGTAGTTGCGCTCCTCCCCTCGGAGGTGGTCGAAGCCGGTGAGGTACCACCGCCCTCGCTGGAACTCGAGGCGGTAGGGGTCGACGGTGCGCTCCTCGTCGCGGTAGCGGAGATGCACCGAGCGGCGGCTGGCGACGGCGCCGAACAGCCGCGCCAGGTTCGGGTCGGCGGGCAGCGGCGCCACGTGGACGCCCAGGTCACGGGCGCCGTCGGTGACGAGACCGCCCAGCTTCAGCAGCCCCTCCGTGGCGGGCAGCCCCTCCACCTGCACCGCCGAGGCGGCCAGGTGCAGGGCCGCCAGCTCCTCGGTGGTGAGGCCCGGGTCGCGCAGGGCGTACTCCTCGCGAGGGATGCGGTAGCCGTCGACCTCCGGGAGCACCCCGGGTACGGGCGCGACCTCGATCGGGATGCCCATCGCCCGGAGCTCGTCCTTGTCGCGCTCGAACGCCCGGCGGAACGCGGTCTTGTCCTCGGGGTACTCGAGCTTGCTCTGGATCTCCGACGCCGGCAGCGGTCGGCGCGCGTCCAGCAGCAGCGCGGTGAGGTTGAGCAGCCGCTCGAGCTTCTGCCCGGACACGAGCCGACCCTACCTAGAGCTGTTCGGCGGCCAGTGCGCCTGCCGAGGCCGTGGCGCGGAAGAACAGCGGGTCCGCCTCGGGGCCGCGCCCCATCGTGGTGACGCGGAGACCGAGGTCGGCGAGCAGGCGCGGGACGTCGGGACCCTCGACCACCCGGACGTCGTGGCGGTCGTGCTGGAAGGCGCCGGGCTCGGGCGACCCGATGAGCACCGACGATCTGGTGAGGTCCAGCGCGGTGCGGGAGTGGTGGCTCACGCCCTGGTGGCGCGGGCGCGGGTCGCCGTCGGACATCCGGAGCACGGCGATGGGCGTGCCACCGAGCGCGGCAGCCGCGTCGAGGATGGCCGCCACCTCGAGCGCGGTGGTGCCGAGCGGCGACGACGTGCCGACGACACCCGGCCCCATCGCGACGATGGCGACGTCGGCATGGGCGACGTGCCGCGCGAGCGCGAGGGCGGACGGCACCGACACCGCCTCGAGATCCCCGCCGAAGGCATGCCCGGCGGTGATGGTCACGTCGATGAGCCCCACCTCGGTGGCGGAGTGCACGAGGTCCGAGATCGCGATCGGCAGCGCGGCGCCGTCGGTCATCACGTAGGCGAGGCGCGCGCTCGGGTGGGCATCGCGGATCGCCGCCGCCACCCCCGGCACCTGGCTGTGCAGGCTTCCCACCACCACCGGCATGCCGGCCAGGTCGGCGTCGCCCGGTTCCCCCTTCTCCTCGGCGGAGCCCGCATCGACCTGGAGGCTGGTGTACCGCAGCTTCATGATGTGACCCGGCCCGGGGTCCTCGAACGTCTCCCGCGCCGTGTTCCAGTGGACGACGTGCCAGCCGCCGGTGCCGAGGCCGAGGTCGACGGCGGTCGTGTTCAGCACCACCCGGTCCCCCACCGTGACCTCGCCCACCAGCTGCGTCAGCGCGTAGGCCCGGCCGAGGTCGGTGTCGACGCGCTGCAGGCCAGGCCGCTCCTCGAGCAGCGCGGTGACCGTCGCCGTTCGAAACGTGGGCACCTACGGTCGCTGCCGCAGCCGAGCCAGCTTCGCCGGTCGGCGGGAGGCACTTGCGGAGGCCGTAGCGAGCGAAGCGAGGGCCGGAGCAAGCATCGTCCG
>JBJMHD010000059.1:0-3130 GCA_045807565.1 Acidimicrobiales bacterium
GTGGCCGGCCGCATCGAAGTAGCGCTTGGCCCGGAGCGCGGCGGCGAGGTCGCAGTCGGCGTACACGATCCCCTCGCCGTCGTACAGCGGACCGGCGATCACGTGGCCCGTAGGTGACACCACGCACGCGCCGCCGCGCCCGAGCACCTCGACACCGGTGGGGATGTCGAGGGGGAAGTCGTCGGGGAAGGCGGACCGGGGGATGTGCTGGGGCACGCTGATCACGAACGCCCCGGCCTCGATCGCGATGTGGCGCATCGACGCGATCCAGCTCTCGCTGTCGTCGGCGGTGGGCGCAACCCAGATCTGCGGACCGCCCTGGTACACGTGCCAGCGCGCCAGGGGCATTCGGTTCTCCCAGCAGATGAGGCCGCCGATCCGGCCGACGCCGGGGACCGCGGTGACGTCGAGGTCGTCGCCCGCGCCGACCCCGTGGAACACGCGCTCGTGCATGGTCGGCATGAGCTTGCGATGGCGGTGGAGGAGGCCGTCGGGGCCCAGGAGGAGGAGCGCGTTGTAGAGCGTGCCGGGCCTGTCGTCCTCGCGCTCGTTCACACCGATGGCGACGTGCACACCTCGTTCCGCGCACGCCTTCACGAGCCGATCGACATGCGGGCCTCGGACGTCGATGCTCGACGCCCACATCCGCTCCCACAGCGCGTCGGCTCCCGCCGCCCACGTTGCGGCTGGCGCCGAGTAGACGCCGGTGGGGTAGAGAGACACGAAGCACTCGGGGAAGACGACCAGGGAGGCGCCCCCGTCGGCCGCGTCGTCGATGAGCGCGATCGCCTTGGTGATGGTGGCCTCGGCGTCGAGGATCACCGGCGTCGCCTGCACGGCTGCCACCCGAACGGTGCCGAACTCCGCCATGGAGCAAGGGTACGCGAGGTTCAGCCGACGAGTTCGGGCCAGCGCTCGGCCGGACGGAGGAAGTGCTGGAGGTTCCTCCACGACTCGGCCATGTCGTCCGTGCTCCCGTGCTCGCGCCGGAGCTCACCGAGGTACTGGCCGATCTCGGCGAGGTCGTACCAGAGCCGGTAGAGGTCGAGCGCGGGGCGCGACGGCTCGAGCCCGGTTGCCCGCTCGTAGGCGCCGAGGATCGAGCCGTCGCCGGGCTCGAGGACCCACAGGTCGCGTTCCGCCGGTGCGAGCAGTGCGGTGTCCCAGTCGATGAGGAGGAAGCGACCATCGACGACGAGCACGTTGCTGGCGTGCGGTTCGCCGTGCGTGAGGACGGCCCGCTCGAGGAGGGGTTCCACCTGCGCGCGGAGCTCGCCGTAGGCGCTCACCAGCTGCTGCAGCCCGGCCGCGGTCAGCTCGAGGAGCTGGCGAGCACGCTCCCCGTACGGACCGGCGTCCCAGCTCGTGCCGATGGCATCGAGCGCGGCCGGGACCTCTTCGCGGTGCCGGACCTCGAGGTCGTCGACGTCGGCGTGGGGCCGGGCGGCATCGGAGGCGCGGTGGACCTCCACGACCAGCTCGAGCACCACGAGCCGGTCCGCCGCCGAGGTGAGCTCGCCCTCGGGACCGGCGGGGTGCCCGGCGAGGAACGGGTGGACCGCGAGGCTGAAGCGATCGTCGACTCGTGCGACCACGGCACCAGCGGCGGTCGTCGTGGGCGCGAGCACGAACCCCAGCCCGGCGACCTCGAGCGCCTTCGCGGCGGAGAAGGACGCGGTGAGCCGACGGAAGACGTCATCCGGGGCGTCGTCATCGGCGCGGCGCTTGGCCAGGAGGTCGTGGACGGTGAGGAAGCGCTCGGTGCCGTCGCGGTCGGTGGCCGTCCAGTGGTGCGCGCCGAACCCGAGGGGCTGGTACGCGAGGGCGGTCGTCTCGAGACGCCAGTGCTCGGCCAGGCACGCGACGAGCGCGTCCTCGGCCAGGTCCGGGGGTGGCGTGAGCACCGTGGATGCCTCAGGGATCGTCCGAGGCCGCGACCTCGGCGGCGAACGCCTCGGCGGCTGCCGCGGTGAGGGGCCCGGGCGCCGGCAGGTCGCGGCCGTCGACGCGGTGGACCGGCTGCACGTCACGACCCGTGCTGGTGAGGAGCACCTCGTCGGCCCCCCGGAGCGCGTCCATCGGGATGTCCTCCTCCACCGCGTCGGTGACCTCGAGCAGGAGGTCACGGGTGACGCCGGCCAGGCACCCTGACGAGAGCGGCGGCGTGAGGAGCCGACCGGCGATCCCCACGAACACGTTCGAGCCCGTCCCCTCGCACAGGAGCCCGGTCGTGGTCTCGAACAGCGCTTCGGTGCAGCCCCGCTCCTTCGCGTAGGCGAGCGCCGTGACGTTCTCGGCATACGAGGTGGTCTTGATGCCAGCCATCGCGCCGCGCTCGTTCCGCGGCCAGGGGACCACGCACACGGCGGCGGTCGGGTCCGGTTGCTTGAGCTCACCCGCGGCCACGACGACGGTGGCCTGGTGCTCGCCTCGCTCGCTCCCGAGGGGGGCGGGGCCACCGGTGACCGTGATGCGCACGCGCGCCAGTGGGAGGTCGTGCGACGCCAGCACCTCGGCCATCGCGGCGCGCAGGGCGCCGTCGTCGAACGGCACCCGCAGTCCGAGGCCCTCGGCGGAGCGGCGCAGCCGCTCGAGGTGGCGTCGCGTGGCGAAGGGTCGGCCGTCGATCGCCTTGAGGGTCTCGAACACACCGTCTCCCACGGTGAGGCCATGGTCGAAGACCGACACGGTGGCACCACGCGCGTCCACGAGCTCGCCGTCGAGCCAGACCACCTCAGGCATGGACGGATCCTGACGCGACGCGGAGGAGCTGGCGAGCCTTGAGCTCCGTCTCCGCCCACTCGTCGGCGGGATCGCTGTCCCACGTGATCCCACCGCCGGTGCCCAGGTGCAGCTGACCCTGGTCCACCCAGAAGGTGCGGATGGCCACGTTGAGGTCGCCGAGCCTGCGGTCGGCGTCGACCCAGCCCACGGCACCGCAGTACACCCCCCGCGGGATCGGCTCGAGGGCCGCGATCGCCTCGAGCGCCGCGCGCTTGGGTGCGCCGGTGACGGAACCAGGCGGGAACGTGGCATCGATGGCGTCGGCCCATCCGCAGCCGGAGCGCAGCCGGCCCCGCACGGTGGAGACCAGGTGGACGAGACCGGGATGGTGCTCGAGGTCGAGCAG
>JBJMHD010000060.1:0-58940 GCA_045807565.1 Acidimicrobiales bacterium
AGAGGAACGGACCGACCGCCGCGATGTGTGGTGCACCACAGGACGCGATGTCTGGTGGTCAGCGCCGGGCGACGAGGGCGCGGTCACGGCCGGCGAGGTCAGGGTGGACCCGCACGTCGGTGAAGCCGGCGCGCTCGGCGAGCGCGGCCACGGCGTCACGCTGCGTCTCCCCGATCTCCACCACCAGGGTGCCGGTGGGTGCCAGCCAGTCGGGGGCGCCGGCGACGATGACCGCGATGGCCTCGAGGCCCGTCGGGCCGGCCACCAGGGCGGCGTGCGGCTCCCAGTCGGCCACCTCCGGGGGCAGCGGCTCGCCGGCGGCGACGTACGGCGGGTTGCTCGCGATCACATCGACGCGGCCGCGCAGGTCGTCGGGGAGCGCCGCGTACCAGTCGCCCTCCAGCAGCCGCACGGCGGTGGCCCGGCGGCCCAGTCCGGCCAGGTTGGCGCGCGCGACGGCGAGCGAGTCGGCGGACACGTCTGTCGCCCACACCTCGACCCGTGGCCAGCGCTCCGCCGTCGCCGCGAGCGCGATCGCCCCGGAGCCGGTGCCGAGGTCGACGAGGACCCCTTCGTCCGGAAGCGCCTCGATGGCGAGCCCGGCGACGACCTCGGTCTCCGGACGAGGGATGAGCACCCGCGCATCCACCATCAGGTCGAGCGAACGGAAGCCCCACCGACCGAGGACGTACTGCAGGGGCTCACCGGCGGCGCGGCGCTGCACCATGTGGTCGACGAAGCGCACCTCGCGCTCCGTCACCGGCTCGTCGAGCGCCGCGACCTGCTCGCTCGGCGTGCGTCCGCTGGCGCGCTCGACGATCCACCGCAGCTCCTGCTCGGCATCGTCGACACCGCTGGCCCGCAACCGCTCGAGGCTCTCGTGCCGCAGCTCTCGCCACGGCAGGGTCATCCGCCGTCCTGCAGCCGGCGCGCCTGCTCGTCCGCCACCAGCGCGTCCACCACCTCGTCGAGCTCGCCGGCCAGGACCTTGTCGAGCTTGTAGATCGTGAGCCCGATCCGGTGGTCCGTGACGCGGTTCTCCTTGAAGTTGTAGGTGCGGATCTTCTCGGCGCGGCCGCCGCCACCGACCTGCCCCTTGCGCTCGGCCGACAGCTCCGCGGCCTGACGGTCCTGCTCCTGCTTGAGGAGCCGGCTGCGCAGCACCACCAGCGCCTTGGCCCGGTTCTGGATCTGGCTCTTCTCGTCCTGCATGGCGACCACGAGCCCCGTGGGCTTGTGGGTGATCCGCACGGCGGAGTCGGTGGTGTTCACGCTCTGGCCGCCGGGGCCTGACGATCGGTACACGTCGACCTGGAGGTCGTTCGGGTCGAGGTCGACCTCCACCTCCTGCGCCTCGGGCAGCACGGTGACGGTGGCGCTCGACGTGTGGATGCGCCCCTGGCTCTCGGTGACCGGCACCCGCTGGACGCGGTGCGGACCGCCCTCCTGCTTCATGCGCGGCCACACGCCGTCGCCCTTCAGCAGGAAGGTGACCTCGTTGAAGCCGCCCATGTCGGACGCGTCCGAGCCGAGGACCTCGGTCTTCCACCCCATGCGGCCCGCGTAGGCCTGGTACATGTCGAACAGGTCGCGGGCGAACAGGTTCGCCTCCTCGCCACCCTCGGCGCCACGGATCTCCACGATCACGTTCTTGCCGTCGTTCGGGTCCTTCGGGAGGAGCAGCAACCGGAGCTCCTCCTGCAGCCGGGCGATGTCGGCCTCCGCCTCCGCCACCTCCGAGCGCATCTCCTCGCGGTCGTCCCCGTCGAGCTCGCTGAGCATCTCCTTGGCCGTCTCGAGGTCGCCGGTGCGGCGACGCAGCTGCTGGGCCGCCTCCACGATCGGACCGAGCTCGCTGTAGCGCCGGGCCACCTCCTGGTAGCGGCTCTGGTCGGCGAGCAGGTCGGGGTCGCCGAGGCGCGCTTCGAGGTCCTGGTGCTCCCGCTCGAGGTCTCGCAGCCGGTCCAACATCGCGATCGAGGCTACGGCCGTCACGTCCGTTCTCGGGGATCCACGTTCGAGGCATCAGTGCACGCCGTTCGTGCATGCGTGCCCCCAACGTCGGGTTGGGGGCCTGGGTGCACGCTGTTCGTGCGTGCGTGCCCCCAACCGTCCACGGGCGAGTCCGGGTCAGGCGCGCCAGTCGTCGGCCACGGGGACGAGCTCGGCCGGCGCCAGCAGGCGCTCGGCGAGGGCCGACGTCACCGGGTGGGCGTCGCGCTCGGGGACGGCCAGGAGCAGGCGGGCCCCATCTGACAGCGCGGCGCGCGCGTCGGCGGCGGCGGGAACCAGGTCCAGGAGGACCCCGACCGAGCACGCCACGACCGTGTCGTCGCCCGACTGGTGACGGCCCCGCGCGATGGCGACGGCCGGATCGCGCAGGTTCGGGCGCGGGACAGCAGGCGGCGCGGCGTGGAGCTCGGTGCAGCCCACCCGGGCGGGATCGCGCACCAGCACGGAGCGCAGCCAGCGCTCCGGCGCGAGCTGGTTCAGCGGGTGGCGCTCCGCGCCTGGCCGGCGTTGCTCGAGCACGATGTCGCGCACGCGGGCCAGCTGCTCCACCGGAGGCAGCCCGGCGTGCACGAGCGCCGTCATCTCGCGGTCCGCCTTGCCGACGCCGACCTCGAGCACCGGCTCGGCGATGGGCGTGCCCGACGTGGTGCTGCCGTGGACGATGCGGGCGACCTCGAGGCCCAGCACCTCGCCGCGCACGATGCCGTCCTCGATCACCACCTCGAGGTCGGCGTCAACCAGCAGCTCTGCCAGCTCCGGTGCCGATGGCGCCTCGGCCGGCACGGGCGTGGGTGCCGCGACCGCTGGCACGACCGATCGGCCCTCGACGGCGAGCACGGTCGGAGGCGACGAGAACAGCGCGGCCCGCCGGGCGATCACGCCCGCCTCGGTGCCGCCGTCGACCAGGAGGGTCACGTCGTCCGCTCGCCGCCGCGCGCCCCACACCAGCGCGGGGCCGAGCGCCGTCACGGGGTCGACGTCGAGCAGCAGCCAGACCGACGATCCGTCGACCAGCGCGGCGCCGCCCGGGAACACCGCGGGTTCGGCCCGCGGGGCGTCCACGAGGGCGCGCAGCTTCGCCGTCAGCAGCGCCGGACGGTCAGCCAACCTCACCCACCTGGCGGACCGGCGGGTGAGACGTGTCAGTGGTGGCGCACATCACCCGCAAGCTCGCAGCGCGGGGCCGTGCGGCCGGTGTCAGGAAGCAGGCTCGGACTTGCGGCGCTTGCCGTAGCGGCGCTCGAAGCGGTCGATGCGGCCGCCGGTGTCCACGAGCTTCTGCTTGCCCGTGTAGAAGGGATGGCACTCGCTGCAGAGCTCGACCCGGAGGTCGGGTGAGGTGGAGCGCGTCTCGAACGTGTTGCCGCACGAGCACTTCACGGTGGCCGTCACGTAGTCGGGGTGGATGTCAGCGCGCATAAGGGTGTGAGGCTACCGGGACGGGGACGGAAACGGCTACCCGGAGACCTTGCCGACCTCGGCCAGGAAGTCGGCGTTGGTCTTGAACGCCTTCATGCGGTCGAGGAGCAGCTCGAGGCCCCCGCCGCTGGTGCCGCCGAGGACCCGTCGGAGCTTCCACACCTGCTGGAGCTGGGTGCCGAGGAACAGCAGCTCCTCCTGCCGGGTGGACGACGCCTCGACGTCGATGGCCGGGTAGATCCGCTGCTCGGCGAGGCGCCGGTCGAGCCGCAGCTCCATGTTCCCCGTGCCCTTGAACTCCTCGAAGATCACCTCGTCCATCCGGCTGCCGGTCTCCACCAGGGCCGTGGCGAGGATCGTGAGGCTCCCACCCTCCTCCACGTTCCGAGCGGCGCCGAAGAACTTCTTGGGCGGGTACAGGGCGCTCGTGTCGATGCCACCGCTCATCACCCGACCGCTCTGGGGAGCAGCGAGGTTGTAGGCCCGGGAGAGGCGGGTGATCCCGTCGAGGATGATGGCGACGTCCTTGCCCTCCTCCACGAGCCGCTTGGCCCGCTCGATGGTGAGCTCGGCGACGTGGATGTGCTCCTCGGTGGGACGGTCGAAGGTGGAGGCCACCACCTGTGACGCCTCGTTCTTGAGCCACCGCCGCATGTCGGTGACCTCCTCGGGCCGCTCGTCCACGAGCAGCACGAACAGGTGCACCTCCGGGTTGTTCGTCTCGATCGAGCGCACGATCTGCTTCATCACGGAGGTCTTGCCGGCCTTCGGGGGCGACACGATCAGGCCGCGCTGTCCCTTCCCGATCGGCGAGATCAGGTCGATGATGCGCGTGGTCATGTTCGACGAGTCGCCCGCTCGCTCCATGGTGAGCCGGACGTCGGGGAACAGCGGGGTGAGGTCTTCGAACCGCGGCCGGTCGCGAGCGGTGTCCGGGTCTTCCCCGTTCACCTCGTCGATGCGCAGGAGCGCGGGGTTCTTCTCGTTGCGCAGGGCGGGGCGGCTGGCACCCTTGATGTGGTCGCCCCTGCGCAGCCCGAACTGCCGGGCCTGCTTCACCGACACGTACACGTCGTCGCGCGAGGGCAGGAAGCCGCGGATCCGGAGGAAGCCGTAGCCCTCGTCCCGCAGGTCGAGGAAGCCGTCCACGTCGATCGGCTCGCCGGTGTACTCCTCCGTCGCGCCGCTGGGCGCGCCCTCGCGGTCGCGGTTGCGACCCCGCCGCCGGCGGCGTCGGTTCCCACCCTCGTCGTCCTCGGCGCCGTTGCCGCTCGCACCTTGCGGCTGACCCCCCTGCGCGGGCGCGGGGCCCTGGCGGTTGCCTCCCCCAGCATCGTCGGCGACCCGCGCGTCGTCGGGGCGATCGGTGGGGGCGTCAGCGGCGTCGGCCTCCCACTCGGCGGGCGGCTCCTCGTCGGGGCGCGGCTTGCGACCGCGGTTCGGCTTCGCCGGAGCGGGCGCGGGGGTGTCGGCGGCCGCGGGGGTGTCGGCCGTCTCGGCCGCGGCCGGTGATCCGTCACCGCCCACGCCGGCGAGCTCGAGGACGAGGTCGACGATGTCGGCCTTCTTGGCCCGCGCCGGTGGCTTGCCGCCGAGCGCCTTGGCGATGGTGACCAGCTCGTCGCGGTCCTTGCGCTCCAGAGCGGAGCGTTCGAGGGCGGTGGAGTCCACGCTCATCGACGTACGTACCTCAAGGTGTGGTGTGGGAGGTGAGGAGGGGTGGGCTTCGCCTCTGCGACCGGTCGTGCGTGCGACTCTGGATCGCTCCCCTGCGGAACCGCGGCGACTGTAGCGCGACCCCTGTTGGACCAGAAACTCGGCAAATCCGGTCAGGTCTCGTCGAGGTCTGGGGCCAGACTGCACCCGTGGGGGATGTCCTGGAAGCCCGCGGCCTCGTGAAGGCCTTCGAGAAGGTCCGCGCCGTCGACGGCGTCGACCTGCGCGTCGCCGCCGGCGAGCGGGTGGCGCTGCTCGGGCCGAACGGCGCCGGCAAGACCACCACGCTCCTCATGCTGCTCGGGGCGATCACCCCCGACTCCGGCTCGATCACGATCGCCGGGCACCAGCTGCCGAAGGGACGGTCACGCGCGATGGGGCGGGTCGGCTTCGTCGCCGGGTACCTCCCGCTGCCTGACCGGCTGCGCGTGCGCGAGGCCCTCTCGATCTTCGCGGGCTTCTACGGGATGGACCGGCGCACGGGAGAGGCCGCCGTGGACACCGGCCTCGAGCGGTTCCGGATCACCCACCTCGCCGACCGGATGTGCATGGAGCTGTCCTCAGGGCAGCGAACGCTCGTCGGCATCGTGAAGGCGATCCTCCACGGTCCCGAGCTGCTCGTGCTCGACGAGCCCACCGCCAGCCTCGACCCCGACGTCGCGTACCGGGTGCGCAGCGGGCTCCTCGACGTGGCCACCGACGGCACTGCCCTGCTCGTCACCAGCCACAACATGCGGGAGGTCGAGCGGCTCTGCGAGCGCGTCGTGTTCCTGGCCGCTGGCAAGGTCGTCGCCAACGGTGCTCCCAGCGAGGTCGCCGATGCCTTCGGTCACGGCGACCTCGAGGGCGTGTTCCTCCACCTGGCTGGCACCGTCGTGTCCGAGGACGAGATCCCCGACCTCGGCACCGTGGACGAGGACGTGTCACCGTGACCGCCGCCGTCGCGCCGGAGACCGATCGCCCGACGTTCTCGTGGCTGCGCGTCCGCACCGTCGTCCGCCGTCACGGCTACGTGCTGTTCCGCAGCCCGCACCGCTGGTTCGACATCGCGTTCTGGCCGGTGTTCGACGTGCTGCTGTTCGGGTCGCTGGGCGCCTTCGTCGCGCAGCAGAACGAGACGAGCCAGGCGGCCACGCCCTACCTGCTGGCCGGGATCATGCTGTTCCACGTCCTGTTCCAGAGCCAGATCGCGGTGGCCACGGGCTTCATGGAGGAGACCTGGACCCGCAACATCCTCAACGTGATGACCACGCCGCTGCGCGAGGTCGAGTACGTGCTCGGCCTCGCGCTCATGGGCCTGATGAAGCTGGCAGCGGCCATGGTCACGGTGAGCGCCGCCGCCCTCGTGTTCTACCGGTTCGGTCTCGGCGAGATCGGCTGGGGCCTCGTCCCGGTGATCGGTGTGCTGCTGCTGTGCGGGTGGTGCACGGCGATGCTCGTGATCGGGTTGCTCCTCCGCTACGGCCAGAGCGCGGAGATCCTGGCGTGGGCCACCACGTTCGTGCTCCTGGCGCTGTCCGGGGTGTTCAACCCGGTCGAGTCGCTGCCAGGTGCGATCCAACCGATCGCCAAGCTGCTCCCCACCACCTACGCGTTCCGCGCCGCTCGCGACCTGCTCGACGGCGGACCGATCCCCTGGCACGACCTGCTGCTGGCGACCATCGGCGCCTTCGTGCTCGCGGCCCTGGCCATGGTGTACGTCGTCCGGATGCTCCGCGTGTTCCGCCACCGCGGCTACGTCACGCGCTACTCCTGAGCGTCGACCTCAGCCCTCGGGCTGCGTCTGGGGCGGCTGGTCACCGTCGCCGAGGGCGAGCAGGTGGATCCGCTTCACCACCAGCGCCACGTCGTCGCCCGGTGCTGTGCCCACGAGCTGCTCGATCAGCCGGTCGGCCACGACCTCCACGGGTTCCTCCCGAGAGGCACGCGCCGCGTCGGCGAGGCGGTGGAGGCCGACGTCGAGCACCTCGTTGCGCCGTTCGACGAGACCGTCGGTGTACAGCACGAGCAGGTCGCCGGGCTGGACGTCGAGCTGTGCCTCTCGGCGGGTGGGCTCGCCGACGGACAGCGGGGCGGCGAGGGCCTGGTCGAGCCAGACCGCCTGGTCGTCGTGGACGAGCAGCGGCGGTGGGTGGCCGGCGTTGGAGTACGTGATCCGCTGCTGCGCCAGGTCGACCACGGCGCACACCACCGTGGCGCACACTGCGGCGGGCATGGTCGTCGCGAACCGGTCGAGCGATGCGATGACCTCAGCTGGTCCTCGACCGTCGACGAGGAGGGCACGGCTCACGTTCCGCAGCGCACCCATCGCCGTGGCCGCTTCGAGACCGTGACCGACGCAGTCTCCGACGACGAGCCCACGGCGGCCCTCGCCGAGGTCGAGCACGTCGTACCAGTCACCCCCGACCGTGAGGTTGCTGGCCTTCGGCAGGTACCGCGCCGCGACCGTCGGCAGGTCCGACGCGACCTCCAACATGGCGTCCTGCAGCGTGTCGCTGATGTGGCGTAGCTCGCCGAGCTCGTCGGCCCGCATCAGCGCGGCCGTGAACGAGGCGGACACCGTCGCCCGGACGAGGTCGATGAACTGCCGGTAGCCGTCGTCGAAGGCGCGGTGGGCGTTGGTGGCGACGGTGACCACCGTCTGGAGCTTCGGGTGGTCGATCGCGAACGCGACGCGCGCCGCGGGCAGCCCCGGCTCCCACCCCTCGTCGAGCACGACCGGGACTCGGGAGCGGGCCACGCGGCGGATGAGGTCCTGGTCGGTGGCCTCGGCAAGGTGCCCCGGCAGGCTGGCGATCCGCACGACGCTGTCCGCGAGCACGACGTCGATCGCGATCGCCGTGGCGGGCTTGCTGTCCCGCAGGGCGTTGATGGTCACGTCGCTGACGGACTCGATCGACGTCGCCCCCACCAACGCGCTGGCGAGGTCGCCGATGCAGCGGAGCCGCCGTCGATCGATGACCTCGGCGGTGGTCTCGGTCGCGACCACCAGCAAGCCCGAGACGACATCGGAGTCGTCGTGGATCGGGCTGTAGCAGTAGGTGAAGAACACCTCCTCCTCGTAGTCGTTGCGGTTGATCAGCAGCTGGTGATCGACGTTCGACACCGCCTCGCCGGCGTACACGGTGGCGAACAGCGGTCCGATCTCGTCCCAGATCTCGGCCCACGTCTCACGGGCGCTGTGCCCCAGCGCTCCCGGGTGCTTGCCGGTCCCGAGGATCGGGCGGAAGGCGTCGTTGTAGAGCTGCGTGTAGTCGGGACCCCACACGATCATCATCGGGAACTCGGAGCTCAGCACCACCTGGAGGAGCAGGCGCAGCTGGACCGGCCACGACTCCACCGGTCCGAGCGGCGTCGTCTCCCACGGGAAGGCGAGCAGCGCGCGGGCCTCGGGCCCGTGACCCGACCGCGCGAGGGACATCTCGTCACGATAGATCCGTCTCGACACGACGGCGGAGGGCGTGACCATCCCACGTGCCGCGGCGCGCGGCGGCGATCCTGGTGGTCGTGGCGGGGGTGCGACCGCAACACCTGCGAGGGGGGCGGGCATGGGTGCGGCGCGGCCTCGTGCCGGCCGGCCTCGTCGCCCTCCTGGTCACCGCCACCGGCCGGCTCGTCTTCGACAGCGGCGGGACCCCGCTCCAGGCCGCCGCCCTGACCGCCACCGAGGCCCGCTCGCCCGCGGCGTCCGCCGCGGCGGCGCCTCTCCGGGAGGCGACCGTGGCCTTCGGCGGCGACGTGCGCATCCACTCGGACGTGTGGAACACGGCGGCCGTCACGGGCGGGTACGACTTCTCGCCGATGCTGGCGCCGATCGCGGCCCGGGTGGCGAACGTCGACCTCGCGATCTGCCACCTCGAGGTGACCCTCGCCCGACCCAGCGACACCCTCACGGGCTACCCGCGGTCCGGCGCGCCGAGGGAGCTCGCCCGCGACCTGGCGGAGGCCGGGTTCGACGGCTGCTCGTTGGCGGGCGACCACGCCCTCGACTTCGGCGAGGCAGGCGTGGCGGCGACCATCGAGGGGCTGGACGCCGCCGGGCTCGCCCACACGGGCACCGCCCGCACGACCGCGGAGCGCGGGCCCGCCCTCTACGACGCGGGCGGCATCCGAGTCGCCAACCTCTCGTACACCTCCGGCACGGCCACGCCCGCGGCCCACGGGTCGCTCGTCGATCGGATCGACCCCGCCCTGATCCTCGCCGACGCCCATGCCGCTCGGGAGCGCGGCGCGGAGCTGGTGATCGTGTCCCTCCACTGGGGCGAGGAGTACGAGCGCGATGTCGTCGCGGCGCAGCGGGCCGTCGCTGATGCGCTCGCGTCCGACGAGGGCGCCGTCGACCTGGTCGTCGGCCATCGTGCCCACGTGGTGCAGCCGATCTCGAAGGTCGGCTCGATGTGGGTGGTGTGGGGCATGGGCAACCTGCTGTCGGATCGCTCGCCCCAGTGCTGCACCACCGACACCAGCGACGGGCTCATCGTCACCGTCACCATCGGCGACACCGCGCCCGGAGGCCCCGTCGGGGTGACGGGGATGGCGTTCACGCCGACCTTGAACGAGCGCGACACCTTCCGGGTGCTACCGGCAGAGGCGGAGCTCGCCGCCCAGGCCGATGCCGCGCTGACCGACGACCTGGTGGCGTCGCTCGAGCGCACCACAGCGCGCGTGCTCAGCCTCGGCGGCACCGAGCTCGGGGTGACCCGCTCGCCGTAGCCGGTACCGCGGTCAGGCCAGGAGCCGCTCGAGCAGGTGGTCGAAGTCGTCGACGGCCTCGAGCTGGGGGAAGTCGGCCACGACGTTGGCCGGCGCGTGGAAGAGGTAGCCCGAGTCGGCGGCCAGGAGCATGGAGGTGTCGTTGTACGAGTCGCCCGCGGCCACCACCCGGTAGCCGAGCGAGCGGAAGGCGTCGACGGCCGCCCGCTTCTGGTCGGGCATCCGGAGGCGGTAGCCGGTGATCCGGTCGGAGGCCTCGTCGACCTGGAGCCGGTGGCAGAGGATGACCGGGTGCCCCAGCTTCGGGGCCAGGGCGCGGGCGAACTGCTCGAAGGTGTCCGAGAGGATCACCACGGGCCGGCGGGCCCGGAGCTCGGCGAGGAACGCCGCCCCGCCGGGCAGCGGGTCGAGGCCGGCGATCACGTCGGAGATGAGCGACATCGTCAGCCCGTGCTCATCCAGCAGCTCGAGCCGGTGGCGCATGAGCGCGTCGTAGTCCGGCTCGTCACGAGTCGTCCGCCGGAGCGCGTCGACGCCGGTGCGCTCGGCGACGGCGACCCAGATCTCGGGGACGAGCACGCCCTCCATGTCGAGCACCACCATCGCCTGCTGCTCCATCGGCGGCGACGGTAGTGCGGAGGCTCCGACCGCACGCGCGACGCGGGGGCCCGGACCTTGGTCCGAGCCCCCTCGATCGGAGGAGCTAGATGCCGAGCGGGAGCGCGTTCGGGTTGAACGCCTCGGTGCCGTTCTCCAGGGCGACGCCGGACTGGCCGTGGCTCTGGGCGTAGGCGAGCTCGCGGCTGAGATCGCCGAAGTTGTTGCTGGCCGGCAGCGGCGCGACGGACACGGTGGACAGCACGCCCGAGGCCCGGCCGCTGGCGTCGAGCAGCGCGGAACCCGAGTCACCCGGGATGCCGGGGGTGACGGTGTAGGCCGGGTGCGTCCAACCACCGCCGCTCGTGCCGAGGCTCACGCCCTTCTTCGGGGACAGCTGCGTGATGCCGAGGCGCAGGCTGGAGTTCCCGTAGGTGTAGAGGGTCGACCCCAGGGGGTTGCCCGTCGTGTTGAGGCCGGTGGGTCCACCCCAGTGCGGGATCGATGGGTTCACCTTGCTCACGTCAGCCGGGGCCAACCGGACCAGGGCGAGATCGTTGTAGGCGCACGTGTTGGCGTCCGACTCGTGCGCCGCCTGCATGGCGAGCCACGAGGAGTACACGAGGGTGCCGTCCTGCGAGGCGCCGTCGATCTCGACCGGTGTTCCGAGCGGCAGTGAGCCGGCCAGGCAGCCGTCGGTGTCGGTGGCGGCGCCGGTGCCCGCGCAGTGGGCGGCGTAGCCGATGTACACGTCGGTGCCGCGCGTGAAGATGAAGTTGGCGGTGCACTGCGCACCATCCGTGAACATCATCACGCCGGGGTGGATGGTGGCCGTGGCCGCGGGTGCCCACCCACCTGCGGGAGGCGACGCGTCGGCGTTCGGTGCTGGGACGACGGAAGCGATGAGCGAGCCGATGAGAAGGGTCGCCACAGCGCCAAGTCGACGAACGAGGTTCGCTCGCACGAGGTGCTCCTTCGATTGGGTTGTGGCCCGCCGACGGGGGATTCGTCCCGTTCGCGGCGATCTCCTGCGGCCGGTTCAGGGTTACGTCAGGTAACGGCGGCCAGCACGTGGGACCGGATGGCCTCCACCTCGGCGGGGAGCGTCTCGTAGCGCTCCGACCGCTCCAGGACCTCGGCCAGGCGCGCCGGGACCTCGGGCCGGATCCCGGTCGCCTGCTCGACCGCATCGGGGAACTTGGCGGGGTGGGCGGTGGCCAGTGCCACCATCGGCGAGTCGCCCGAGCGGCACGCCCGAGCCGCCCCGATCCCCACGGCCGTGTGCGGGTCGACGAGGCGCCCGGTGGTCTCGTGCACCTCGCCGATCACCTGCAGCGTGGCCGCGTCATCGAGGGCGGCGGCCTGGAAGCGCTCGTTGTGCGGCGCCTCGACCGCCCCGAGGCCTCGGAAGCGGTCCAAGAGCTCCGCCGTGCGCGCACCGTCGCGACCGCTCAGCTCGAACAGCAGCCGCTCGTGGTTGGACGACACCTGGATGTCCATCGACGGGCTGTAGGTGGGCACGACGGGCTGGGCGATGAGCGAGCCGTCGCTGACCCAACGGGTGAGGATGTCGTTGCTGTTCGAGCCGATGACGAGCTGGTCGATCGGGAGGCCCATCCGCTCTGCGATCCACCCCGAGAAGATGTTGCCGAAGTTCCCCGTGGGGACGGCGAACGAGCAGCGCCCCACGTGGGCGACCGTCGTGACGTAGTAGACGACCTGCGCCATCACGCGCGCCCAGTTGATCGAGTTCATGGCCGAGAGCCGCACCTGCTGGCGGAACGCCTGGTCGGCGAAGAGGGCCTTCACCAGGTCCTGGCAGTCGTCGAAGGTTCCCTCCACCGCCACGTTGTGCACGTTGGGGGCGTCGACCGTGGTCATCTGGCGCCGCTGCACGTCGCTCACCCGCCCGGCGGGGTGGAGCACCACGATGTCGAGCGCGTCGCGCCCCACGCAGGCCTCGATCGCGGCCGAGCCGGTGTCGCCGGAGGTGGCGACGACGATCGTGGCGCGCTGGCTGCGAGCCGCGAGCTCGTGGTCGAACAGCCGACCGACGAGCTGGAGGGCCACGTCCTTGAACGCGAGCGTCGGCCCCCAGAACAGCTCGAGCAGGTGCAGGTCGCCGAGCTCGACCACCGGGCAGACCTCGGGGTGGTCGAACGTCGCGTACGCTGCGGCCACCATCGCCTCGAAGTCGTCGCGCTCGATCGAGCCTTCGACGTAGGGCCACATCACGTCGAGGGCGACAGCGTCGTAGGGACGGACCTCGGACCACGCCTCCGACGAGAGGTGCGGCCACTCCTCCGGCACGTACAGCCCGCCATCCGTCGCGAGGCCGGTGAGGAGCACATCGCCGAACCCGAGCACGGGTGCCGCGCCGCGGGTGGAGACGTACTTCACAGGTCGTCGCCGAGGACGCGGATGACGGACCCGATCCGGTCCACCGCCTCGAGCGACGAGAGCCCGGCGATCGTCGCCTGCACGTCGGCGTGTCGGGCGCGGTGGGTGATGAAGATCAGGCGAGCCTCACCGCCGAGGCCCTCCTGCTCCATGGACCGGATCGACACGCCGTGATCGCCGAACACGCCGGCGACCTGGGCGAGCACGCCCGGGCGGTCGAGCACCTCGACGTTGAGGTAGTGCGCGGACCGGGCGTCGTCGATCGGGCGGAGCCTCGCCTCGCTCAGCTGGCCGACGGAGGCGTGCGATCCCTTGTGCCGGTTGATGGCGGCGTCGATCAGGTCACCGAGGATGGCGCTGGACGTGGGCGACCCCCCGGCGCCGCGGCCGTAGAACATGAGGTCACCGACGGACGCGCCCTCCACGAAGATGGCGTTGAAGCTCTCGCGCACCGCGGCCAGCGGGTGCGCGAGCGGCACCATCGCAGGGTGCACGTGGACGCCGATGGCGCCATCGGGCGTCTGCTCGGCGACCGCGAGCAGCTTGAGGACGTACCCGAGCTTCCCGGCGTACGCGATGTCGACCTCGGTGATCCCGGTGATGCCCTCGTGGTGCACGTCGTCGGCGGTGATGGCGGCACCGAAGGCGATGCTGGCGATGATGGCGGCCTTGGCGCCGGCGTCGTAGCCCTCGACGTCGGCGGTGGGATCGGCTTCCGCGAAGCCGAGGGCTTGCGCCTCGGCCAACGCCTCGGCGTACGACGCGCCGGCCTCGGTCATCTTGGTGAGGATGTAGTTGGTGGTGCCGTTCACGATGCCCATCACGCGCGTGATGCGCTCCCCCACGAGCGACTCCCGCAGCGGCCGGATGATCGGGATGCCACCGGCGACGGCGGCCTCGAACAGCAGGTCGACGCCGGCCCGCTCGGCCGCCTCGAACAGCTCGGGGCCGTGCTTGGCGAGGAGCTCCTTGTTGCCGGTGACCACGGGCTTGCCCGCCTTCAGGGCGGTGAGGATCAGGTCGCGGGCGGGTTCGACGCCGCCGATGAGCTCCACCACCAGGTCGATGTCGGGGTCGTCCACGATGGAGCCGGCGTCGTCGGTGAGCCGGTCGTTGGGCAGGGAGATCGGTCGCGGCTTGGTGAGGTCGCGTACGGCGATGCGGGTGACCTCGAGCTCGAGCCCGGTGCGCGCCGCGATGGTGGCGCGCTGGGTGCCGATGAGCTCCACGAGCGGCGCGCCCACGTTCCCGCACCCCAGCACCCCGACCCGGACGACGCTCATCGGCGGGACATCGTAGGGGTGCAGGCCGCGACAGCCCCCACCCGTTCCGTGGATCAGAGCGGGACGTCGTGGCGCAGCAGGTCGTCGTAGGTCTCCCGACGCACCACCTCGCGCGCGCGGCCCTCTCCGACGAACACGATCGCGGGCCGCAGCACCTTGTTGTAGTTCGAGCCCATCGAATGTCCGTACGCGCCCGTGACCGGGGTGGCGAGCACGTCGCCGACGGACAGGTCCTCGGGCACCTGCGCGTCTCGCACCAGGACGTCGCCCGACTCGCAGTGCTTGCCGACGATGGTCACCCGCCTCGGGCGCGGGGCGTCGGTGGCGCGGGGGAGGAAGGCCTCGTAGCCCGACCCGTAGAGCACGGGCCGCGGGTTGTCGGACATGCCACCGTCCACCGACACGTAGGTGCGCACGCCGGGGACGTCCTTGATGGTGCCGACCGTGTAGAGCGTGACGGCCGCTTGGGCGACGATCGACCGGCCCGGCTCGGCGGACACGCGAGCCACGATCCCGGCCTCCCGGCAACCGGACACGATCGCGGTGCCCCACTGGCTGATCGTCGGCGCCTCCTCGCCGTCCACGTAGGCGACCCCGAGGCCTCCCCCGATGGAGAGCTCCGGCAGGCCGACCTCCCGCACCCAGGGCGCGACCACCTCCACGGCGTCGTGGAAGAAGTCGGCGACGAACACCTGGCTGCCGATGTGCATGTGGACCCCCACCAGCTCCACGGCCGGTGAGTCCTGGGCGCGCGCCACGGCCCGTGCGGCATCGCCGGACGGCACGCCGAAGCCGAACTTCGAGTCGAGCTGCCCCGTGCGGATGAAGTCGTGGGTGTGCGCCTCGACGCCGGGCGTGGCGCGCACGAGCACCTTCGGTCGGCGTCCGTCCTCGGCGTGGAGCGCGGCAAGGCGGTCGAGCTCGTCGAAGCTGTCGATGACGATCCGGCCGACCCCGGCGGCACGCGCCTCCCGGAGCTCGGCGAGCGACTTGTTGTTGCCGTGCAGCACCAAGCGGTCGGCCGGGACGCCGGCGGCCAACGCGATGTGGAGCTCGCCGCCGGTGGCGACGTCGAGGTGCATCCCCTCCTCGTGGGCGAGGCGGGCCATGGCGAGGCAGAGGAACGCCTTGCTCGCGTACGCCACCCCGTCGCCGAAGGCCGCCACCGCCTCCCGGCAGCGCGCACGCAGGTGGGCCTCGTCGTAGACGAACAGCGGCGTGCCGTGCTCGGCGGCGAGGTCGAGGACGTCGCAGCCACCGATGCGCAGGCGCCCGTCGTCGCCGACCGCAGCCGTGTCCGGCAACAGCTGGCGCGGCAGGGCTGCTGACACCTACATCGCCTCGGGAGCCGACACGCCCAGCAGGTCGAGGCCGATGGCGAGCCCGACGCGGGTCCCCTCCACCAGCCAGAGGCGCGCCTGGGTGAGCTCCGGCGGTACGTCCCCCAGCACGTAGCAGTCGTGGTAGAAGCCGTGGAACCGATCGGCCAGCTCGCGCACCCATGTCGTCACCTTGTGCGGCGCCCGGTCGACGCAGGCGAGGACGACGACGTCCGGGAGCTCGGAGAGGCTCCGCAGGAGCTCGAGCTCCCGCTCGTGGACCAGCAGCGAGAGGTCCACCGACGCGAGCGGCTGCCGCTCGACGGCCGCCTCGGCCGCCTTGCGCCCGATCGAGTGGATGCGGGCGTTGGCGTACTGCACGTAGAACACCGGGTTCTCGTTCGACCGGGCGGTGACCAGGTCGAGGTCGATCGTCTGCCGCGTGTCGAGCGACTGCAGGAGGAAGGTGAGCCGGGCCACGTCAGCGCCGACCGCCTCCACCAGGTCGTCGAGGAGCACCAGGTCGCCCGCGCGCTTGGACAGGCGCACGGCCTCGCCGCCGCGGACCAGCGACACCAGCTGGCCGAGGATGATCTCGAGCTCCTCGGGCGCGTGGCCCAGCGCCTGCACGCCGACCTTCAGGCGAGCCACGTAGCCGTGGTGGTCGGCGCCCCAGATGTCGATCAGCAGCTGGTGCCCGCGGGCGAACTTGTCGCGGTGGTACGCGATGTCCGGGAGCATGTAGGTGGGCTCTCCGTCGGACTTCACCAGCACCCGGTCCTTGTCATCGCCGAAGTCCGTGGTTCGGAGCCACACCGCGCCCTCTGCGTCGTACACCACGCCCTGGTCGCGCAGGTCTTGGAGCGTGGCGTCGATCGCACCGGACTCGGCGAGGCTGTTCTCGCTGAACCAGGTGTCGAAGGCCACGCCGATCGCGGCCAGGCTGTCGCGGAGGTCCTGCTTGACCTTCTCGTAACCCCACGTCTTCGGGTCGACGTCGGCGGGCATCTCGGCCGCCCACTCACGGATGTAGTCGCCGGCGTAGCCGTCCTCGGGCAGGTCGGTGCCGTCGCGCCGGGCGGCGAGCGACGCGCCGAAGAGGTCCATCTGCACGCCGCGGTCGTTGAGGTAGTACTCGCGGTGCACGACGTGGCCGGTGCGCTCGAGGATGCGGCAGAGGGAATCGCCGTACGCCGCCCAGCGCCCACCGCCCGCGTGCAGCGGACCCGTGGGGTTGGCGGAGACGAACTCCACGTTGACGCGCCGACCGCCTCCGAGGTCGGGCCGCGCGAAGGCCGCCTCCCCGCTGACGAGCACGTCGGTGAGCACCTCGTGCAGCCACGTGCTCCGCAGGTGGAAGTTCACGAAGCCGGGTCCTGCGATCTCCACCCGCTCCACGTGGGGAGGAGGCTGGGCTTCGAGCCGCGCTACGAGCTCGCCGGCGAGCTCACGGGGCGCGCGCCCAGCCGCCTTTGCGGTGGCCATGGCCACGTTCGACGACCAGTCGCCGTGCTCCCGGCGTGCCGGACGCTCGAGGTGGACCTCGGCGGGGGGCTCGATGCCCGAGTCGACGAGGGCAGCGCGCAGAGAGGAGGCGAGGGTGTCGCGGATCACGGCCGGCCTTGCTATCGAGAGAGGAGCTCGTTCACGCGCTCGACGAGGTCGAGCGGCTCGAACGGCTTGGTGACGTAGTCGTCGGCGCCCGCCTCCAGCCCCACCTTGAGGTCGCTGGTCTGCGCCTTGGCCGAGAGGAGGATGATCGGGATCGCCTTCGTGTCGGCGTCGCCCTTGAGCGTCCCCACCAGCTCCAGGCCCGAGGTGCGCGGCATCATGATGTCGCTGATGATCACGTCGGGCTGGTGAGCACGGGCCACCTCGATGCCCTCGGCGCCGTCGTGGGCGAGCAGCACGGTGAAGCCCTCGAGCTCGAAGTTGACCTCGAGGAGGCGCAGGATCACCGGGTCGTCCTCGACGACGAGCACGGTGGCGGCGGGCACCGGCGGATCTTACGCAGCAGGTCGCGCCAGCCCGAAGGCGCTTCTGCGGGCTCGCGAAGGGCGATCGCAGGCGCCGATGCGACAAGATGGACGCGGGCGACCACTCGAGGCAGCTGGGGCTGCACCGGAGGAGGACAGATGGACACCGGCGCCATGGGGTCGTCGACGGCGACGGCGACCGATCTGGATCTGGCTCGCTGGCGCGGGCAGGAGGGCCGGGTCGAGGTCTGGTACGCCACCCTCACCGATCGGCACACGGGCACCGGCGTGTGGATCCACCACGAGACCGTCGCGCCCACGGGCGAGGGCCAGCCCTACGCGCACGGGTGGGCAGCGGTGTTCGAGCCGGGCGTCGCCCCGGTCGTGGAGCGGTTCGGGCCCGTGGACGCGTCCGCCACCGGCGACGCCCGGCACGTGGTCGGCGGCTGCGAGCTGGCCCCCGGATGCCTTCGCGGCTCGGCGGGCGCGTTGCAGTGGGACCTCACCTACGTCGACGCCGGTCCCCCGCTGTTCACGTTCCCACGCGTCGCGTGGGGACGGGAGCTCCTCCCAGGCGCCCAGATCGTGCCCGCCCCCGACGCGACCTTCACGGGGTCGATCGCGATCAGCGGCCGGGCGATGCCCGTCGCCGGCTGCGGTGCGCTCGCACGGATCTACGGGCACGGCAGCGCCCAACGATGGGGGTGGCTCCACGCCGACCTGGATGGGGAGGGCACCCTCGAGATCGTCACGGCCACCGCACGGCGCGCCGCGCTGCGGCGGCTCCCGCCGCTGGCCCTCGTCCAGCTCCGACTGCCCGGCCGACCCGACTGGCCGGCGCGTCCGCTCCTCGCCGCTCCGCGGTTCCGCACGCGCCTCCGACCGGATGGGTTCGAGGTGCGCGGGCGCGCGGCAGGCGCCCGCTTGACGGTGCGGGTGGAGCTACCCGCCAACGAGTCGGTCTCGCTGCAGTACGACGACCCGGACGGAGAGACGGCGACGTGCACCAACAGCGAGCGCGCCAGCGCCACCATCCGGTTCGAGGAGGGCGATGCGGCGCGGACGTGGGATCTCGACGGGATCGCCCACGCCGAGGTCGGACGCCGGCCGTAGAAGGTCGCGGGGCTACGCTCGCAGGTCCTTGCCCTCGTAGCTCAGCGGATAGAGCATCGGCCTCCGGAGCCGTGTGCGCAGGTTCGAGTCCTGCCGAGGGCGCAACGTAGGAGCCGAGCGATGCGGATCGAGGACTACGCGCTCATCGGGGACACCCAGACGGCAGCACTGGTCGGACGCGACGGCTCCATCGACTGGTTGTGCTTCCCACGGTTCGACTCCGGCGCCTGCTTCGCCGCCCTGCTGGGCCATCGGGATCACGGCCGCTGGCTCCTCGCCCCCGCCGAAGCCGGGGCGACCACCACGCGGCGCTACCGCGACGACACGCTGGTCCTCGAGACGACCTTCACGACATCGAGCGGCTCCGTACGGCTGACGGACTGCATGCCCATCCGCGGCGAAGCACCCGACGTGGTCCGGCTCGTCGAGGGACTCGAAGGCTCCGTGCGGATGCGCATGGATCTCGTGATCCGCTTCGACTACGGCGCGTCCGTCCCCTGGGTCCGTCGGGTCGACGGCGCGCTGCAAGCCGTGGCCGGTCCCGACGCGATCGAGCTCCGGACGCCCGTGGAGACCCACGGCGTGGATCTCGCCACCGCCGCCGACTTCGACGTCGGTGCCGGTGACCGCATCCCGTTCGTCCTCACCTGGCACTCCTCGCACGAGCCGGCCCCACGCGCCGTCGACGCCGAGCGCGCCATCGAGACCACGGCTGCGTGGTGGCGCGACTGGGCCGGGCGGTGCGCCACCTACGGCGACCTGCGCGACATCGTCGTCCGCTCGCTCATCACGCTCAAGGCGCTGACCTACGCCCCGACCGGCGGGCTCGTGGCCGCGCCCACCACGAGCCTCCCCGAGGACGTCGGCGGGGTCCGGAACTGGGACTACCGGTACTGCTGGCTCCGCGACGCCACCTTCAGCCTCTACGCGCTCATGCTCGGTGGCTACGACGACGAAGCCGCAGCCTGGCGGGACTGGCTGCTCCGAGCCGCCGCCGGCGCCCCCGACCAGCTGCAGATCATGTACGGGCCGGCCGGCGAGCGACGGCTCCCGGAGATGACCTTGGACTGGCTGCCCGGCTACGAGGCCTCCGCCCCCGTTCGAGTCGGAAACGCCGCCAGCCGCCAGTTCCAGCTCGACGTCTACGGCGAGGTCATGGACTGCCTCCACCAGGCCCGGCGCAACGGCGTCGCCGAGGACCCGAACGTGTGGGCGTTCCAACGTACGCTGATGGACTTCCTCGAAGGGCACTGGCGGGTCCCCGACGAGGGCATCTGGGAGGTGCGCGGTCCCCGGCGCCACTTCACCCACTCCAAGGTCATGGCCTGGGTCGCAGCCGACCGCGCCGTGAAGGCCGTCGAGCACTTCGACGTCGACGGCCCCGTCGATCGGTGGCGAGCGTTGCGCCGAGACATCCACGACGAGGTGTGCGACCGCGGCTACGACGTCGACCGCGGGGCCTTCACCCAGTCCTACGACCGCCCGGAGCTCGACGCCAGCCTGCTCATGATCCCCCTCGTGGGGTTCCTGCCCGCCGACGACGAGCGCATGCTCGGCACCGTCGACGCGATCCAGACGAGCCTCTGCACGGACGGGTTCGTCCAGCGCTATGGCGGGGACAGCCTCGGCGAGATCGACGGCCTCCCTGGCGGAGAAGGCGCCTTCCTCCCCTGCAGCTTCTGGCTCGCCGACAACCTGATCCTGCAAGGCAGGACCGAGGAGGGCCGGGCCCTGTTCGACCGGCTCGCAGGGCTCGCCAACGACGTCGGCCTGCTCGCGGAGGAGTACCACCCGGGCCTGCGCCGCCTGGTCGGCAACTTCCCGCAGGCGTTCACCCACGTCACCCTCATCAACACCGCGCACAACCTCACCGCATCGAGAGGTCCGGCCCGAGACCGGAGCGAGGCGACCTGACGTGCGGGCGCTGACCGTCGCTCCCGGAGCCGCCGACTCGGCGCGGCTCGATGAGCTGCCCGATCCCACCATCCCGGACGGCCACCTGCGGGTGGAGACGATGCTGGTGGGCGTCTGCGGCACGGATGCGGAGATCGTCCACGGCTCGTACGGGCGGGCGCCCGAGGGTGAGGATCGACTCGTCCTCGGCCACGAGGCTCTCGGCCGGGTGTCGTCAGCGGCAGGAGCGTTCCAGGTCGGCGATCTCGTCGTGCCCATCGTGAGGCGGCCCGATCCGGTCCCCTGTGGCGCCTGCGCAGCCGGTGAGTGGGACATGTGCGAGAACGGGCGCTTCAGCGAGCACGGCATCACGGGCGCGCACGGCTTCGCCCGTGACCGCTTCGCCCTGGATCCGGCGTACGCGGTCGCCGTGCCCGAAGGGCTCGGACGCAGTGCGGTGCTCGTCGAACCGGCGAGCGTCGTCGCCAAGGCCTGGGAGCAGATCGAGCGGATCGGCAGCCGGGCCCACTGGGACCCGTCGGCGGTCCTCGTCACCGGTGCCGGGCCGGTCGCGCTCCTCGCCGCCATGATGTCGCGGCAACGAGGGTTCGACACGGTCGTCCTGGATCGCGTCAGCGACGGACCGAAGCCCGAGCTCGTCGAGGCGCTCGGCGCTCGGTACACGACGGCGCCCGTCGCCGACGCGCGCCCCAAGCCGGACATCGTCATCGAGTGCACCGGCGCGGGCGCCGTCGTCCTCGACGCCATCGCACACACCGCTCCCTCAGGGATCGTCTGCTTGGCCGGCCTCTCGTCCGGCGCCCACACCGTCGAGCTCGACGCCGCCTCGCTGAACCGGGAGCTGGTGCTCGAGAACGACGTGGTGTTCGGGACCGTGAACGCCAACCGACGTCACTACGAGGCTGCCGTGCGTTCGCTCGAGCGTGCTGACCGGATGTGGCTGGAGGCGCTCATCACCAGATCCGTGCCAGTGGCGAAGTGGCGAGGCGCTCTGACGCGCGAGGAGCACGACGTGAAGGTCGTCCTCGAGCTCTGAGCCAGACGGACACCGCTACCGGCGTGTCGTCGAGCGCTAGGTCGAGCCCTCGCCCTTCGGGGCGGAGCCGCCGACCTCCTTGACCTTGTCGATCAGCACGGCCAGGTCGCCGCCCTTGAGCACGGCGGCGTCGGCGCCAGCGGGCGGCGTGACGCCCACGTCGCGCCCGCTGAACACGACCACCGCGGCGCCCGGCGCGGCCTCGCGGAGCTCGGCCAGCAGGTCCTCGGGCGGCACCGTGCGGCCGAGCACCAGATCGGTGACGATCACGTCCGGGCGCGTGGCCGCGGCCAGCTCCACCCCTTCGGGCAGGCTCCCGGCCGTACCCACCACCTCGAACCCGCCGTCGAGCTCGAGCGAGATCGCGAGCAGCTCACGCAGGTCCGGCTCGTCATCGATCAGCAGCACTCTCATGGCGACTCCCCGGCCGTTGGTTCGACCAGGAACACCTCACCACCTGCCCAGGAAGCGTACCGCTCAACCGGAAGAGCCGAGATGGCCGAGCAACAGGCGGGTGAAGGCGCCGGCGGCCAGCTCGGGGATCCAGTGCCCGACCCCCTCCAAGACCTCGAACCGGTACGGCCCGGTGACCAGCGCAGCCGTCGCCTCGGCGGCGTCGCGTCCGAGCGACGGGTCCTGGTCGCTCCAGACGTACAGCGTCGGCATCGTCGCCGCGGGGGTCGCCGCGCTCGCGGCGCCCGACATCGATCGATACCAGTCGATGGCCGCGGTCAGGGCGCCCGGTTGCGACAGGACCGCCACGTACTCGTCGACGGCGTCGTCGTCGAGGCCGCGGTAGACGTTGCGCAGGCCGGCGGCGTCCTCGGCCAGGAGCTGCGCCTCCAGCTCGCCACGCGCGGCCTCCCGGAAGGCGCGCATGTAGCCCGATCGCTCGTTCTGGTCCGACGACCCCTGGTAGCTGGCCTTGAACGCGGCGGGGTGCGGTGTGGACGCGACCGTGAGCGTGCGCACTCGCTGCGGGTGGTGGCCGGCCACCATCCACGCGACCATCCCACCGAAGTCGTGGCCCACGAGGTCGAAGCGGTCGAAGCCACAGGCATCCGCCACCCCGAGCACGTCGTCGACGAGCGCAGCCGGCTTGTACGCGGACACCTGTGCGGGTCGCGCGCCCGGCGAGTAGCCGCGCTGGTCGAAGGCGACGGCGCGGCACCCAGCCTCCGCGAGCGCATCGAGCTGAGCCGCCCAGCACCGCGACGTCTGCGGAAACCCGTGGAGCAGCAGCACCGCACGCCCGCCGTCGGGCCCCGCCGATCGACCCGTGAACACGAGCCCATCAGCGGTGGTGATCTCGGCCACGGCGTGACGGTACCGGTCGAGCCCGGTGCGCACCGGAGCGGTAGGTTCGGCCACATGTCGATGATCGAGTTCGCGAGCAACGGATCGACCGCGCGAGGCCACCTCACCGTCCCCGCCGGCGGATCCGGCCCCGGTGTGATCGTGGTGCAGGAGTGGTGGGGCCTCGACCCCGGGATCAAGACGGTGTGCGACAAGCTCGCCGACGAGGGGTTCGTGGCCCTGGCGCCCGACCTGTACCACGGCGAGCTGGCCGCGCACGACGAGATGGACAAGGCCGGCCAGCTCATGTCGCAGCTCCCGATGGACCGCGCCGCGCGCGACATGGCCGGCGCCGTGGACGCCCTGCTCGCGCGGGACGAGGTCACCGGAAACGCGGTCGGCGTGGTGGGGTTCTGCATGGGCGGCATGCTCAGCTGGGTGCTGGCCACCCTGCGGCCCGACGCCGTGAAGGCGGTGGCGTCGTACTACGGCGCCCCGCTCGATCCGTCCAGCGAACCCGACTGGTCGGCGCTGGCGGCGAAGGTCGTCGCCCACCCCGCCGAGAACGACGACTTCTTCCCGCAAGCTGCGATCGAGGCCCTCGGCGAACGGCTCCGCGGGATGGGCAAGGACGTCACGGTCCACACCTATCCGGGCACGGGACACGCCTTCGCGAGCGAGCACAACGCCCTCGGCACCCGCAACGACGAGGCCGCGGCTCTCGCGTGGGACCGCACCATCGAGCTGCTCCACTCCACCCTGGGCTGAGCGGCTCGGCACCACGCGGTCCCGGCCACCTGGGTCAGGTCGCCGCTCCCGCCGCCCCCAGCGTGCACCACATCGGCGACACGGGGACCTGGCCGTGGAGGTCCACGCCAGGGACGAGGGTCGTCCCGGGAAGGCCATCGGGGTTCTGCGCAGCGACGGGCGGCTTCATGGCGAGGTAGCGACGCACCTGCGGCTCGAGCTCCACGACCCAGAAGCCGCCCGACTCGGTGGCGAACCAGATCTGACCGCTCCTCGCGTCGTAGTGGGGGTGGCCCCACGCGTAGTCGAGGAGGACATCGGGGCCGGCATCCACGTCACCCGGGTTGAAGTACGCGATCTCGCGGGGGTGCTCAGGGTCACGGACGTCCACCACCCGGATGCCGGCGTTCTGCATCGAGAGGATCGCGATCTTGGCGTCCTCCCGGCTGTCGAACTCGTGGTAGTGCACCGACGCCTGCACCTGCGACTGCAGCTGCGCCGCACAGTTCTCCGGTCGGTTGATCGCCAGGCCGAACGTGCTCACGTGCATCCGAGGCGCGTCGACGTCGGTGATGTCCGTGAAGCTCGGCTCCGCCGCCCCCGCGAACGGGTTGAGCCGGGAGGGTGCGCACCCGTAGGCCCCCTGGAAGACGCTCTCCTCCGCGTGCATGACCCACTCGCCGTGTCCTGCGATCTTCGCGGGGGTGACCGAATGGCCACGACCGGCGCGCTGGCTGTGGATGATCGGCATGCCCTTCGGCGTGCCGTCAGCGTTTCGCTCCAGCCACGGTCCGATGTCGGCGATGGTGAACACGTCGAACATCGGGGTCTGCGAGCCAAGGATGAGGCGCGTCCCGTCGTAGCTCGGCGCCGCCTCGTGACCGAAGTAGGTGGCAGGGAGCCCGCGGGTGCGGGCTGCGGGCACCGCGTCGTCGACATCGGCGCCGGGCGCCGGCGCGACCACGGGGAAGTCCATGGCGTTGTCGAGGTTGCCGAGGTACACGTAGTGCCCGCCCGCGAACATCGGGCTGATGTCGACCACCTGCGTGGGCTGCGTCGCGAAGACGTAGCGGCCGTTGCCCGAGATCGTCAGGTTGTGGATGTTCTCGGGCCAGCGGACGGTGCCGAGGTGCACCGGGTCGGTGCAGCGGTCACCGGTGACGTCGTACACCTCCATCGGCTTGTCGCCGCCGGACCCGAAGTTGCCGTACTGGCCGGTCACCAGGATCGAGCGGGTGACCTTGTGGGTGTCGGGGTCGACGACATCGGTCGCGTGCAGCGTCTCGCTGACGAGGGAGGTGGCGCCGCTGCCCTTCAGCGTCTTCACGTGCACCGGATCGGACGAGCTGCTCACGTCGACCACAGCAACCCCACCCGAGTCATCGGCCGAGCTGTACATCGCCGGACCGAACACCGTGCCGGGACCGGCCACGTACGCGCAGTGGCTGGCGGTTGCCATGTTGGCGTTGCCGCCCTCGTCACGGCCGTCCGCGTCCAGGACCTCACGGGCGACCAGCGCGAGCCCGCAGTTGTAACCCGCTTCGGCTCGCGACCGGCCGGCGGCGTCCTCCGTGCGGTGGGCCATGGGCACGTCGCCCTGCAGCTGGGGGGTCGGCGTGCGATCGAGGCTCAGGCCCTCGGGCAGATCCTTCGCCCCGCACAGCGGCAGCCCGAGGGGGAGGAGGCCGGCCGGTGCCTCCGCCAGCGGCACGGTGGACAGCACGAGGAAGACCGCTGCGACCATCCCCAGCCTGCGCACCTAGAGCAGGTTCGCCGCGCCGCGCCCAGGTCCTTCCGGTTCGGCGCAGAAGTCCCCTGCTGGCCTGTCAGGGCGATGGCTCCTTGGGGAGCCCCAGGACGCGCTCCCCCACGATGTTCCGCTGCACCTGGGCGGTGCCGCCCCAGATGGTGACCGAGCGGGTGGACAGGAAGCTGGTGGTCCACCGGTCCGGCGCGTAGCCCTCCGCCGGCTCGTCTCCGATCACCATCGCGTCGGCACCGCGGATGTTCACCATGCGCTCGGCGAACCGCTGGGCGTACTCCGACCAGAACATCTTGTTGATGCTGCTCGCCGGTCCCGGCTCCTTCTTGGCGACGACCTCGCTCAGGAGCTTGAGGCCCTGGAACCGCATGATCTCGACGTGGGTGTAGGCCCACGCCAGCTCCTGCCGGACGACCGGATCGGTGTTCCTCCCTTGTGCCCTCGCGAGCGCGATCGCGTCCCAGAGCTGCTTGGTGTACTGGACGTGCTGCGTGGTGGCGCTGCCGCCTCGCTCGTTGCCGAGCGTGGTCATGGTCACGCGCCAGCCGTCGTGCAGGCCGCCGATCACGTTGAACACCGGCGCGCGGGCTTCGGTGATGAAGGTCTCGGTGAAGTGCGCGCTCCCCGTCATCTGGCGGATCGGACGCAGGTCGAAGCCGTTCGACGTCCCGTCCTCTCGGTACATCGGTGTGAGGACGTAGCTGATGCCCTTGTGCTTCGGCGCGTCAGGATCGGTACGGCACAGGCAGAACATCATGTTGGCGGTCTGGGCGCCGGAGGTCCACACCTTCTGGCCGGTGATCACGACCTCGTCGCCGTCGACGACGCCGACGGTCATGAGGCCCGCCAGGTCGCTGCCGGCGTCCGGCTCGCTGAACCCCTGGCAGTACCGGTCGGTGCCGTCGATGATGCGCGGCAGGAAGTGCGCCTTCTGCTCGTCGGTGCCCCACACGATGATCGACGGACCGACGAGCCACTCCCCCATCCCGCGCGTCACCCGTGGGACCCCGGCCCGCGCGAACTCCTCGTTCATCACCGCGACCTCGACGCCGGACAACCCGCGCCCGCCGTACTCCTTGGGCCACGACACGCACACGTACCCCGCCTCGTGCAGCTTCCGGAGCCAGCCCTTCACCGCGGGGCTGGCGGCCATGAGCTGGGCGCGCTCGGTCTCCACGCCGACGAGGTCATCGGGTCGGTTCGCCTCCAGCCACTGCCGCAGCTCGTCGCGGAACGCCCGCGCCGCGGGCCCGAGGTCGATCTCCAACGGCATGGCTTCCCCCGTCGCTCCAGCGCCGGCGACCCGGGCTCGTCCCCCCGGCGGCGTCGTGTGCGCACTGTGCCACGATGCGGGAGGACGACACGAGCCGGGTGGGAGGACCGATGGCCGACACCGTGAGCCGGAGCGCCGCGCATCGGCTCCAAGACCGCCCCAGCCTCACCGCCGAGGCGGTCACCATGGCGCGTGCGCTCGAGCACCTGAAGCCGCCGGACCGGCGGATCATCGACGACCCCTGGGCGCACCTCTTCCTCTCGCGGGCGAGCCGCACCGCCTTGCGGGCGTGGTCCGGCAGCCTCACCGGCCGAACGCTCCGTCGGCTGGGCGCCACGGGCACCTCCTGGGTGCCCCTGCGACACCGCTTCATCGACGACCACCTGATCGCCGCGCTCGAGGGCGGCGCTGCGCAGGTGGTCCTGCTCGGTGCCGGCTACGACACCCGCGCCTACCGCTTCGCCGAGGAGCTCGACGGCCGGCCGGTCTTCGAGGTGGACCTTCCGGCGATCAGCCGTTCGAAGGCGGCGACGATCGAGCGACACGCCGATGAGCTGCCGGCAACCCGAGTCCTGCGGGTCGAGGTCGACTTCGAGGAGCAGTCGCTCGACGAGGAGCTCCTGCGCGCTGGCCTCGAGCCGGACGCGGTCACCTTCGTCACGTGGGAGGGCGTGCCCATGTACCTCACGAGGGTGGCGGTGAAGGGCACCCTCGATGCGGTGCGATCGGTCGTCGGTCCCCGGAGCGTGATCGCGCACGACATGTGGACCGTCGTCGACGACCCCGGGCTGATGGGCACCGCCCGCCGCCTGGCGCCGAGCGCGCTGAGCTTCATCGGCGAGCCGGTCACCTTCTGCGTCCACCCCGAGGAGATCGGTTGCTTCTACGAGCAGCGTGGCTTCGAGGTCACCGACGTCGTCAGCGCCGACGATCTCGTCCAGCGCTACAGCCCTGGTGAGCGGGCCCTGGTGGACCCGTCCCTCTACGCCCTCACCGCGGCCGTGCCAGGATCCGGGCGAGGCAAGGGGAGGAAGGTCACATGAGCGGCATGTGCGAGGGACGGGTGGCCATCGTCACGGGCGCCGGCCGGGGCATCGGGCGCGAGTACGCGCTGATGCTGGCCGAGCAGGGCGCGAAGGTGGTGGTCAACGATCTCGGTGGCGACCGCGACGGCAGCGGAGCCGACACGTCGCCGGCGCAGCAGGTGGTCGACGAGATCGCCGGCATGGGAGGCGAGGCGGTCGTCAACGGCGCCGACGTCAGCGACTTCACCGCGGCCAAGGACATGGTGGATCAGGCGATCGACACGTTCGGCGGGCTCGACGTCGTCGTGAACAACGCGGGCATCCTGCGCGATCGCATGCTCACCAACATGACCGAGGACGAGTGGGACCTCGTCGTCAAGGTGCACCTCAAGGGCACCTTCGCCCCATCCCGCCACGCCGCTGCCTATTGGCGCGAGCGGTCGAAGGCAGGCGAGACGAACGATGCCCGCATCATCAACACGACCTCTGTGTCGGGCATCTACGGCAACGTCGGCCAGACCAACTACGGCGCGGCGAAGCAGGGCATCGCCGGCTTCACCTTCATCGCCGCGCTCGAGCTCGCGCGCTACGGGGTGACGGTGAACGCGATCGCGCCGGGTGCGCTCACCCGGCTCACCGAGGACCTGGGCCCGGAGCGCACCGAGGAGCAGAAGGAGGCGTCCTCGCCGCGGTGGATCGCGCCGCTGTGCACGTGGCTGGCGAGCCCCCAGTCGGCGGGCGTCACCGGACGGGTCTTCGAGTCGTCCGGCCGGATGCTCGCCGTCGCCGAGGGATGGCATCGAGGCCCCACCGCCAAGCCTGTCGACGATCCCACCCAGGTGGACTCGCTCGTGCGCGACCTGCTCGCCAAGGCCCGACCGCCGGCCGGCATGGACGGGCAGGACCTCGCCGGTTGGGACGATCGCTGAGGCTGCGCCCTCAGCACTCCGCGCCGTCGGGCGGCTCACCGGTGGAGTAGCCGACCACGGTGGTGGTCGTCGGCGGCGGTGCGGTCGTGGTGGTGGTCTCGCCGGCGTCGGTGGGGGCGGTGGTGCCCGTGGTGGCCGAGGTCGTCGTGTGCTGGTCGTCGGGCGACCCCTTGGGGGCGGGCTGATCGTGGATCGTGGTGAAGTCGCTGCCCGTGACGAGCACCACCTCCGTGGGCCCGAGGTCGGGATCCGGCACCAACGCCGCACCACCGGTGATGTGGGCGGCCACCCGCTGCGCCGAGCCGCCGCCGTAGGCGCCGTACAGGACCGTGGTGCGGGTGACGTCCTCGGTGGGGTACGAGGCGACGTCGATGACGTTGAAGCCGATCTCGCGGAGCGCACCCGCGGCGTCGGCCGCTTGCCCGGCGATCCCCGTGCCGTTGAGCACGGAGAGGTCGATGCTCTCGGGGCTCAGCGTGCCGGGTGGCAGCCCCCGGAAGACGTTCAGCATCGTCTGCGCCTTGCGCATCAGCGGGAGCTCCACCCGCGCGCCGCCTGACGTCGTCATCGGTTCGCTGGGGATGCTGTAGCCCTTGAGGTCGTCGGCGTCGAAGTGCGCGAACGCCTGTCCGATGCCGAGGAGGTCACCGGCGTCGAGGTGCTCGTCGAGGCTCACGTTGGCAACGCCCGCCGACACGAGCTCGTTGAGGGTCACCGGGTTGGTCAGCCCCTCCTTCACCGCCTTGTCGACCGCTCGGCGCACGAAGGTCTGCTGCCGCGTGATGCGCCCGAGGTCGGCAGATGGGTCGCGGTGCCAGTCGCCGTCCGGATCTTGGTACTCGAGGTACCGCGAGCGCACGAACCGGCGCGCCTGCTCCCCGTCGAGCACGACGCACTTGGCCTGCGGGACGTCGAGCCCGGTGTGGCGGTCGCGGACGGGCGCGTCGAACCAGAGCGGCACGCCACCCACAGCGTCGACCAACCGCTGGAAGCCGACGAAGTCGATCTCCACGTAGTGGTGGATCGGGATGTCGAAGTTGTCCTGGATGGTGTCGATCAGCGTCTGCGCACCGTGGGCGTGCGCGGAGTTGATGCGGGCCCTCTTGTCCGTGCCCGAGATCGGGACGAACAGGTCACGTGGGAACGAGAGGATGTACGCCTGCTTCTTCTCGGGATCGACTCGCACGACCATGATCGTGTCCGTGCAGTCGCAACCGTTGTCACCGAGGAACGCT
The DNA here is from genome assembly GCA_045807565.1 of Acidimicrobiales bacterium. GTDB lineage: Bacteria > Actinomycetota > Acidimicrobiia > Acidimicrobiales > VFJN01 > VFJN01. The sequence goes on from JBJMHD010000060.1 coordinate 29,767, forward strand.
CCGGCGTCCGGGTCGTCCTCCTCGATGCCCGCCCGGCTGTCGGTGCCCACCACCAGGTAGTTGGCGGCCTCCCCGGTGCGCGCCGCCAGGTCGATGTCGCTCACCCGGGTGATCTGACCGAACCGGACGCCGAGGTAGCCGGCGACCGACGCCGTGCCCACGCAGAGCGCGACGAGCAGGCACCCCAAGATGATCACGAGCCGCTGAGGCCAGGTGCGCGGGCGCGCGCGAGGTCGAGGGGCAGCCGGCATGGTCGAACCACGGTAGTGGTGAGCCCCCCGTCGCCCACAGTCACCCCGGCCGCCCGGTGCCGACGCGAATGCCGCCCCTGGGTAGGGTCGGGCCATGACGGTGACCGAGTCCACCGACGGCCCCTACGCCCTCTCGGCCGGGAACAAGGAGCGCTGGACGCCTCAGTGGAAGGAGCTCTTCGACGAGGTCATCACCACCGGGCTCTGCACCGGCTGCGCGGGGTGCGTGATCGCCTGTCCGCACGACGTGATCGGCTATCTGCACGAGCCGGGCGCGTACAAGCCGTACCACCTGGAGGACGAGCTCGGGCCTGACGACTGCATCCACGGGCAGAAGGGCTGCACGTCCTGCACGCGGGCCTGCCCGCGCTTCCGGGCGTGGGAACCGGAGGCGGACGAGCACCTCTTCGCTCGGATCCGCCAGTCCGACGAGCCGTCGGGCATCTACCAGGACATCCTCCTCACGAGGGCGAGCGACGACATGGTCCACGAGATCGGCCAGGACGGCGGGTTCGTCTCCGCCCTGCTGATCTGGGCGATGGAGCACGGCTACATCGACGCCGCGCTCACCTCCTACCTCGAGGGCGGGGCGGACGGCGGGCCCAGCAGCTGGAAGGCCATCCCCGGGGTCGCCGCCACCAAGGAGGAGATCCTCGCCGGGGCCGGCAGCCGGTACACGTACTCGGCCAACACCCTCGCCCTCGACGAGGCGCTCGAGCGCGGCTTCACGAAGCTCGCCTTGGTCGGCATGGGCTGTCAGTCATCGGTGCCGCCGGTCATGTGGAGTCGCAGGATCGGGAAGATCTCGAAGCCGATCGTCTTCAACATCGGCCTCCTCTGCTCGAAGAGCTTCGACGACTCGATCTTCGACGAGCTCTTCTGGACCAAGTACGGCTTGGCCAAGGAGGAGATGGTGAAGATGAACATCAAGGGCGTGTTCCAGATCTGGATGCGCGACGGCAGCTACCACGAGATCAACCTCAAGGAGTGCCACGCCTGGACGCGAGACGGCTGCAACCACTGCCCCGACTTCGCCGCCGAGCACGCCGACATCTCCACGGGTGGCATCGGCAAGTACAACGACTGGACGCTCACCATCGTCCGCACCGATCTCGGGCGGGAGATCATCAGCCGCATGATCGCCGACGGCTCCATCGAGGCCCGGCCCGGTGACGACGATCCCGGCGCCATCGCGCTCATGCACAAGCTCTCGGTGAAGAGCCGCGAGCGGTGGCCTCAGACCGCGATCGACTTCCCGAAGAACCCGGCCAAAGAGCCGACGCCGGCCTGACCGGCGTACCGCTCCGCCGACCGTCGGCCGGCGGTCGGGCTAGGCGGCCTCGACGCCGACGGGCTGGTCCGCTGCAGCGAGGCGGGCTCGCTGCAGCGCCTGCCAGAGCCCCTGCGCCGGGCCGTTGGGGAGGCGGGTGGCGCCGTAGGGCTGCACCGCCTGCTGGACCCACGGGACGTAGGCCAGCCGGGTGGACGTGACAACCGGGCTCCCGATGAGCTCGTAGCTCTCCAGGACCTCGAGGCGGCGGCGGTGCATGGGCTGACTGTCGCGCTCGAGGCCACCGCTGGGTATGGCCCGCACGACCCTTTCCGTCATGGTCCGCAGTGACTACCGGGCTCTAGTCCAGCTCGCGGCGATCCATGGCCCGGCCGGGGGGTGCACTAGACCCTCCCCTCGTGGATGTGGGCCCCCTGCGCGACGTGATCACGGCGGGCCTCGGCTTCGCCATGGGCGTCCTGTCCGGGTTGTTCGGCGTCGGCGGGGGTGTGATCTCACAGCCAGGGATGCGCCTGCTCGGGCTCGAGCCGATCATGGTGATCGGGACAGCGCTCCCGGTGATCATCCCGGGGGCCGCGAGCGGCACTCGGCGGTACCGGCGCGAGGGCTTGATCCGCTGGCCCGCGGTGGTGGCGACGGTGCCCGCCGGCCTCGTCGCCGCGGTCGCGGGGAGCGCGGCGGCCGAGCACGTACCGGGCAACGGTCACCTCCTGCAGCTGATCACGGCTGCGCTGCTCCTCCTCTCGTCGTACCGCATGGCCCGGGTCGCGCCGCGAACGGACGAGCCGCTCGCCGAGACCGACGCCCCGGAGGCGCCGGCGGGAGATCCGGGGGGCGCCGACTCGGTCGGCCGGTGTGCCGCGATCGGCCTCGTCGCGGGCGGCCTGTCCGGCCTCCTCGGCATCGGCGGCGGCGTCATCATGGTGCCGGCGTTCGTGTACTTCGTGCGGATGGAGGTCAAGGCCGCGATCGCCACGTCGCTCGTGTGCGTCGGGCTCTTCGCCATCCCGGGCGCCATCACCCACGCCCTCCTCGGTCACGTCGACTGGCGCGTCGCCGCCGCGCTGATCGTCGGCGTGATCCCGGGGGCCCGCGTGGGGGCGTCGCTCGCGATCCGGGCGAGCGACCGTCGGCTCCGCGTCACCGTCGCGACGTTCCTCGCGATCACCGCCGTGATCTACGCCGCCGCCGAGCTGTCTGCCTTGCTCTGAGCCGACGCCTCCTGGTGGACCCCCACCAGAGGTTCGGGGCATGCGTGCCCGTTGGGCGTGCCTCCGTGCCCCAACCACAGGTTCGCGGCCCGTGACCTCGGTGGTCAGTACCCGGCGAGCTCCCTCGCGCGGCGGAAGACGGCGTCGAGCATGGGCGGGGTGAGCTTGCCGGTGAAGGTGTTCTGCTGGCTCACGTGGAAGCTGCCGACGATCCACCTGCCCTCCCCGACCGGCACCTCGATCCCGTGCGCGAACCTCGGACGGGGCGACACGCCCAGGATGCGGCACAGACCGTCGTAGGCGAAGGCGCCGAGCGGCACGAGCACGCGGGTGTCGAGGAGCGCGAGCTCTCGCTCGAGGTACGGGCGGCAGGTGTCCCGCTCGAGCGGCGTCGGCTGGTTGGCGGGAGGCGCGCACCGGACCGGCGCGGTGATCCACGCTCCGGTCAGCCGCAAGCCGTCTTCGCGATCGGTGCTCGTGGGCTGGTTGGCGAAGCCGGTGCGGTGCAGCGACGCGTAGAGGAAGTCGCCCGATCGGTCGCCGGTGAACATGCGCCCGGTGCGGTTGGCGCCGTGCGCGGCCGGAGCCAGACCGACGATGACCACGCGTGCGTCGGGATCGCCGAAGGCGGGGACGGGCCGGCCCCAGTACTCGTCATGTCGGAACGCCGCTCGCTTGTCCCTGGCCACCTGCTCGCGCCACACCACGAGCCGCGGGCACAGGCGGCACTCGACCACCTCGCGCTGCACGAGCTCGAGGCCAGCGGCGCGGGTCTGGTCCACGGGCGCCGACGATAGGTTGGCGCTCCGTCATGGCCCGTCCGCCCGCTCCACCTCCTCCCACGCTGGTGCTGTTCGTGCGCCACGGCCAGACGCCCACGACGGGCAAGGTGCTGCCAGGCCGTGCCGCCGGGCTGCGGCTCTCGGAGAAGGGCCAGCAACAGGCCCAACGAGCGGCCGAGCGGATCGCCGCGCTGCAGTCCGAGAAGCGCAAGATCGCAGCGGTGTACGCCTCCCCCCTCGAGCGCACGCAGGAGACGGCCAGGCCCATCGCGAGCGCGCTCGGGCTGCGCGTGCGTCGCAACCAAGGGCTGCTCGAGGCCGACTTCGGGGAGTGGACCGGCGCTGAGCTCAAGCGCCTCTACAAGAAGCCGGAGTGGCGGACCGTGCAGCGCAACCCGAGCGGGTTCCGCTTCCCCGGGGGCGAGTCGTTCACCGAGATGCAGGCACGGATCTGCGGCGCCGTGGACCGCCTGCGCGCCGCCCACCCCGGCGAGACCGTCGTGGCCGTGTCCCACGCCGACCCCATCAAGGCCGCCGTCGCCCACGCCATGGGCACGCACCTCGACCTCTTCCAGCGGATCGTCGTGTCCCCGTGCTCCATCTCGGCCGTGCTCTACGGCGTCGATGGCCCCGTCGTCCTCGCGGTGAACTCCACGGGGGACCTCACCGCGCTCGTCCCGTCATGACGTCGTACGACCTGCCCGCGCCGGACGTGTTCACCACGGGCACCGTCGGTCCCCCCGGGCAGCGGCACTTCTACTTCCAGGCGCGGGACGGCGAGATCATCGTCACCGTGCACTGCGAGAAGCAGCAGGTGGCCGCCCTCGCCGAGTACTTCGACGGTCTGCTCGACGACCTCGAGCCCACCCCCTACGGCGTGGCCGCCGGCGACCTCCGCCTCGACGAACCCTTCGAGGAGGGGTGGACGGTCGGCTCCATCGGCGTGGCGTACGACGAACCCGGGGATCGCATCGTCGTCGTGCTCGAGGAGCTCGTCGACGAGGGCCAGGACGAGGAGGGCGCATCGCTCCGCGTGCGGCTCACGCGCGCGCAGGTCGCGGCGTTCGTCGGCCACGCCCGCAGCCTCGTCGCCGCCGGTCGGCCCCCGTGCCGGCTCTGCGGCCTGCCCCTCGATCCCGAGGGGCACGCTTGCCCTCGGTTGAACTGATGCCGGCGGACGACGTCGTCACCCGCGTCCTCCACGACGGCGAGCTCGAGGTGCTCGGCCGGATGCCGTGGAGCTCGAACGCCACCTACCTCTGCGAGGTGCACTGCGGTGACCAGGCGGTGCGCGCGATCTACAAGCCGCGCCGCGGCGAGCGACCGCTCTGGGACTTCCCGTCGGGCCTCGACCATCGCGAGGTCGCGGCGTACGAGCTGTCGGAAGCACTGGGTTGGGGCCTGGTGCCGCTCACGATCCTGCGGGACGGCCCGCTCGGCACCGGGTCCGTGCAGCTGTTCGTGGACGCCGACTTCGAGCAGCACTACTTCACGCTCTACGAGGACGAGGCCAACCACGAGCAGCTGCGGGTGATGTGTGCGTTCGACCTCGTCGGCAACAACACCGACCGCAAGAGCGGCCACTGCCTGCTCGGGCTCGACGGCCGCCTCTACGGCATCGACCACGGCCTCATGTTCCACCACGAGTTCAAGCTGCGCACGGTGATCTGGGAGTTCGGCGGCGAGCCCATCCCCGAGCCGATCCTGGTCGCTGTCGACGAGCTGGTCACGAGTGGGCTGCCCGATCCGCTCGCCGCGCTACTCGACCCCTTCGAGCGCGACGCCGTCCTCGCCCGTGCCCGGGCGCTCGTGCGAGCGGGTTGCTTCCCGATCGATGAGACCGGCCGCCGCTACCCGTGGCCGCTCGTCTGAGCCTCAGTCGCGGGACTGGTTGTCGCCGACGGCCCGCCGCGGCTCGCGGGTGAACCGCACCACCTCGCTGCCCAGATCGATGCGACGCACGTTCTGCCGCGTCAACCACGCCGTGAACTGCTCGGCGGGCAAGGCGCGACTGAAGAGGTAGCCCTGCGCCTCCTCGCACCCGTAGCCGCGCAGCAGGGCTTGGGCGTCGGCGCTCTCGACGCCTTCGGCCACGGTGCGCAGGCCGAGGCTGCGGCCCAGCTCCACGAGCGTCCGGACGATCACCGCGTCCTGGTCGTTGACCGTCATCGTCATCACGAAGGACTTGTCGATCTTGAGCTCCGTGACCGGCAGGTTCCGAAGGTGCGTCAGAGACGAGTACCCGGTGCCGAAGTCGTCCACCGAGAGGCGCACGCCGAGGGCCTTGAGCCCTTCGAGCACCACCTTCGACCGGTGCGACTCGCCCATGACGGTCGACTCCGTGAGCTCGAGCGTCAGCACGTGGGGCGGCAGGCCGGCCGTCTCGATCGCCTCGCGGATGTCGTCCACCAGGTGGCGATCGAACAGGTTGCGCGCCGACAGGTTCACCGACACGTGCAGGTCGTGCCCGGCGTCGCGCCACGTCCGGCACTGCTTCAGCGCGTTGCGCACCACGTAGATCGTCAGCGGGCGGATCACGCCGGTGTGCTCGGCGGCCGGGATGAACTGGTCGGGCGACAGGAAACCGAGGCGGGGATGGTCCCAGCGCACGAGCGCCTCGGCGCCGACGACCATGCCGTCGCTCAACGACATCTTCGGCTGGACGTACACGTCCACCTCGTCGGCGTCGAGGGCCTCCTGGAGGTCGGCGGCGAGCGCCAACCGGCGGGGCGCGTACGGATCGGTGTCGGCCGCGTAGACCTCGATGCCCGACCCTTCCTGACGCGCGCGGTACGTCGCCGCATCGGCACGCTGCAGAAGGAGCTCGGCGGTCGCGGCGTGCTCCGGGTAGAGCGCGATGCCGATGTTCGCACCGAGCACGAGGGACACGTCGCCCGAGGTGAAGGGCGACTCGAACTCAGCCAGCACCACCTCAGCGAGCCCCACCAACCCGTCGTCGTCCGACACGTCTGTGACGAGGACCGCGAACTGGTCGCCGGTGAACCGCGCGAGCTGGGCGCGCTCGGGGAGGAGGGCTTGGATGCGGTCGCGCACCTCCTCCAGGAGGCGGTCGCCGGTGGCGATGCCGAGGGTGTCGTTGACCTCCTTGAAGGTCACGAGGTCGACGAACACGAGTGCGACCTGGTGGTTGGTGGCCCGGGCCTCGGCGATCGCCGTCTCGAGGCGCTCTTGGAGCATGGTGCGGTTCGGCAGGCCCGTGACCGGGTCGTGCAGGGCCTGGTACGCCTTCTCCTGGGCATCGTGCTGCAGGGTCGCGACGAGGCGGCCGTTGGCCAGGGCGACGTTCGCATGGTTGGCCAGCGTCTCGAACAGCCGCAGGTCGTCCTCGACGAACGAGCTGACCTCGGTGAGCCGGTTGGCGACGACCATCGCACCGACGGTGAGGCCGTCGTTGGTGAGCGGCACGATCGCCGCGTCCTTCACGCCGATCTCCCCCAGCCACCCCGGCAGCGGCTCCCCAGGCATGTGGAGCCGCGATTGGTTGTCGGGGAGCAAGAGCGAGAGGTCCGAGCTCAGCTGCTGCGGAGACACATTGGAGCGGATGACCTCGTCATGCCGGAAGAGCACCCGGCTCGCTTGCACGCCCTCGCGGATCGGCGGCAGCAGCAACGCCACGTGCTCCCCGCGAAGGATCTCTCGAGCCCCGATGGCCACCGCCTGCTCGAGCTCGTCGATCGCCGATGTGTCCCCCAGCGAGCGCGTGAAGTCGTGGAGCGTCTCGAGGTCCTTGTGACGCTCGCTCAAGCGCGTGTAGGCCCGGTGCAGGCCGAAGAGGACCGCCCCCACGACACCCACCAGCAGTCCCAGGTAGGACTCGTTCCACAGGGAGCCGACGAGGATGATCCCGACAGTCGTGTTGGCGAACGCAACGATGCCGCCGACGAGCAGCACCTGCTTGATCATCCGGCCGCCGGGGAAGCCGCTGAACACCGTGATCGCCAGCGTGACGAGCGCAGCCGACAGCAGGTAGGCGGCAAGGTTCGCCGAGTAGATCGCCGCCCAGCCCGCTGGGTCTGCCGGCGACGTCCCGTCGATCATCGTGTGGAAGACGAGGCACGCGACGGCCGCCTCCACGCCCATCATCGCCACGTTGACGACGAGCTTGTGGAGCGATTGGCGACGTACGAGCCCGTTCACCGCGGCCATCGAGAGCACGCGGCCGAAGACGACGTTCGTAGGGGAGGCGAACGCAAGCGCCACCACGTACGCCAGCTCGACGAAGTTGACCGAGTGCGCTTCGCTGCGGGACTCGATCTCGACCGCAAGTAGCTCTGCGGCGACGAAGGCCGCGACCACTCCGATGAGCGGAAGGTGGAACGGGGTTCCAGGGAGGTAGCCGATGCCGTGGAGCGGACCGACCAGCGCTGCCGCAGTGATCGCGAGGAGCGGCACGACGAGCGCAACCGTCCGCTGCGCCATCTGGCGAGTCATCAGCACCGGGAAAGCCAACCGTCCGGCCACCCCGGAGTCAACCGGGCTAAACGACCTGTTCAGAGGCCAGAAATGGGTCTGGGAGGAGACGCGACGAAGCCCTGGCACACGCCAGGGCTTCGGATTGCTCTGAGAGCTAGTTGACGATCAGCGCCAGGCGTTGCCGCGCCAGGCGTTGCCGCGCCAGGCGTTGCCCCGCCACGCGTTGCCACGGCCGCCCCACTCGACGCCACGCCCACCCCACTCAACACCGATCTTGTTCATTGCACCCGCTCCTTGGTGGTTTGAATTCCCAGCCCGTTTGGGATCATTTGGTCCGAACACTCACCGTGACCCACAGGACCTTCACACACCCTGCTTTGTCACCAGTCAGCGACTCACTGACGGTGACCATACGGCGACGCCCCGAGCCCCGCAAGGGTGCATTTGCGCAGGTCAGAGCATGTAACTGAGCGTGTTTGGGCCACCACGTTCCGTGGTTTTTAGAGTAAATGACCGGACGTGATCGGCCAACCACGGAGAGTGGTAGTTAGACGCGCCAGAGACGGCTTGATCTCGCCCTATCTCACGCTTCGGGGTGGAGCGACCGCGTTACGTGAGGGGCCCGAGCACCCGCTGGAGGTACGGGTTCGTGAACCGGCCGTCGGGATCCAGCCGCCGACGCACCGCCTGGAACTCGTCCCAGCGCGGGTAGCGGTCGGCGAGGACCTCGTGGTCCTGGAAGTGCATCTTGCCCCAGTGGGGTCGACCGCCGTAGGAGTCCATGATCTGCTCGACGCCCTGGAAGTAGGCGTCGTAGGGGGTCCCCTGGTACACGTGGACGGCGATGTAGCCGGTCGCCTGGCCGTGGGCGGTGGAGAGCGGGATGTCGTCGGGCGCGACGACGCGGACCTCGACCGGGAAGCTCAGCTGGATGCCCGACTCGTCGACGAGCGCACGTACTCGGTTCAGCGCCTCGGGCACGGCGTCCCGGGGGATCCCGTACTCCATCTCGTAGAAGCGCACCCGCCGCGGGCTGGTGAAGACGCGGTCGCTGCGATCCGTGTACTCCATCCGTCCCGTCGACGGGAGGATCTTGGCCATCCGTGGGATCCAGCTGGGGCGCCGCCGGCCGATGCGGCAGAGGGCACCGAAGGCCACGTTCGGGAGGATCAGATCGTCCTTGAGCTCCTTGACCCGGCCCCGGGGCGCGGCGGGCTCGTCGGTCCGACGGTTGCGCTTCGTCAGCGCCCAGGCGGTGTGGGGGACCCAGTAGAACTCGACGTGGTCGGCGCTCGACATGTAACCGTCGAAGTCCTGGAGGATCTCGTCCACCCGCATGGGCTCCTCGATGGCGTGGAGCCGGAACGCCTTCACCGCCTCGATCGTGACCGTGCTGACGATCCCGAGCGCACCGACGCCCACTCGCGCCGCCGCCAGGACCTCAGGGTTCTCCTCTGCCGTGGCGACGACCAGCGACCCGTCGCCCGCGATCAGCCGGAGACCGACGATCCGGCTCGAGATGTTGCCGAAGTGCCACCCGGTGCCGTGGGTCGCGGTGGCCGTGGCGCCCGCGATCGACTGGTAGGCGATGTCACCCATGTTCTCGAGCGCCAGGCCGCGGAGGTCGAGCTCGTCGCAGAGCCGGCTGAGGGTGATCCCCGCCTGCACGGTGATCGTGCGAGCGTCCGGGTCGTGCCCGAGGACCCGCTGGTAGCTCGTGAGGTCGACGAGCACGCCGTCCGTGCACGCGATCGGCGTGAAGCTGTGCCCGGCGCCCACGCACTTCACCCGGGTGCCGGCCGCCGCCGCCTCCTTGACGATGCCGACCAGCTCGTCCTCGGTCCGCGGACGGCGGATCTCGGTGGGAGCGCAGGACTGGTTGCCGGCCCAGTTGGTCCAGGACGTCCGGTCCTTCATGCTCACGTTGGGCAACCTAGCGGTGGGGCTGACACCACCGGAGCCCGGGTGCCTCCGCCCTGGCCGCGCGAGCGCGGATCCTGTGAGATGCGCGCATGACCCCGATCTGGGCCTGGGCTCGCCGCGAAGTCATGCGGCGGCGACGCGCCACGCTCGCGCTGGTCCTGTTGGTCGGGCTGAGCGGCGCCGTCGCCCTGACCGCGGCGGCCGGGGCTCAGCGCACCGGGACGGCCTACGAACGGTTCCTCGACGCCGCCAGGACTGCCGATGCTCGGCTGCAGTACTCGTCGACGGGTCCCGCGCTCGATGCACGGGTGCTCGAAGCACTCCGGTCCGACCCCGGCGTCGAGGCCGCCACGCCGGTGTGGATCACCCTCGCGTCCGCGGTGGAGACAGACGTGCCGTACGACCTCTCGGTCTACAACGGCTCCGAGCCGGCGCTGTTCGACACCGTGGACGGCGTCCGGATCGTCGAGGGATCGGCTCCCGACCCGCACGAGCCGAACCAGGTCACCATCAACCGCTTCCTGCAGAGGGTCACCGGCCTCGGGGTCGGGGACACGATCGCGCTCGGGACCTTCGTCCCTGAGCAGATCGGGCCCGAGGGCGAGCCCCAAAGCGATCCAGCGGGCCCTGTCGTCGACGTCGAGGTGGTCGGCATCCGGGAGAGCCCATACGACCTGGCCGACCCGGAGACCGCGGCGTTCTTCGGCACGATGGCGTTCCGCCAGGCATACGGAGATGACGCCTTCGCCTACGGGCCGACGGTCGAGGTGGTAACCCGACCCGGCGCCGACGTGACGGCGGTCGTGGAGCGGGTCGTCGAGGACCTGGACCTCGAGGACGTGGGCGTCGAGGCGATCTCCGATCAGACGGACCGGGTGTCGGACAGCACGAACGTGCTGGCGGTGGGACTGGCGGCGTTCGCGGTGGCCGCCGCGTTGGCTGCCACTGTTGCCGCGGCCCAGGCGCTGCACCGTCGGATGGGCGAGTGCGCGCCTGACCTCCCCGCCCTTCGCTCGCTGGGCCTGACCCGCGCGCAGTGCGGCGTCGCCCTCATGAGCGTCGTCGCCCCGATCGTCGCATGCGGCGTGGTCCTCGCCGTCCTGCTGGCCATCGCCGCGTCCCCCCTGATGCCGATCGGGATCGCGCGACGGGCCGAACCGGACGCGGGGATCCATGTCGACCCTGGTGTCCTCGCCGGTGGCGCCCTGATCATGTTCGGCGTGCTCGCCGTCACGACCGCGGTCAGCGGCAGCCGGCTGGCTCGGCGCGCCACGGACCCGTTGGTCGCCGTGTCGGCGTCCTCGACGCGAGGACGATGGCTGCGCTCGCCCCTTCGGCCACCTGCACAGCTGGGCGTGGCCATGGCCCTCGACCCCGGGCAGGGACCGAGAGCGGTCCCGGTGCGGTCGGCACTGATCGCCGCCGCCTTCGGCGCGGCCGGTGTGATCGCGGCGCTGACCTTCGGCGCCGGGCTGGACCGGCTCGTCGAGGAGCCCGCCGCGAGCGGGTGGAACTGGACCTTCGCACCAGAGGTCTCGGAGGACGACGCGCAAGCTGTCCTCGACGCCCGCGACGTCACCGACGCGGGACGTCTCCAGTTCAGCCAGATCGTCGCGGGAGGCGACCGCATGACCGCGGTGTCCGTCGGTGCGATCAAGGGCACTCCGTCGCTCACCGTCGTCCGCGGTCGCATGCCCGTAGCGAGCCGCGAGGCGGCGCTCGGCCCCAAGACCAGTGAGCGGCTCGGTGCCGACATCGGCGACCAGCTCATCGTCGAGGGCCCGGACGGGGACGAGCACGAGCTCGTGGTGGTCGGGGAGGTCCTCCTGCCCACCTTCGACGAGAACCCCTTCAACGAGGGCATCGCCCTCGCCCCGGACTTCCACCAGACCGTGATCCCGGAGGACGAGGGCTTCGACCGAGGGATCGTGACGTTCGAGTCGGGGATCACCCAGGACGAGGCGGCCAGCCGGATGGAGCAGCTCGTTCCGGGCTCGATGTCGGTCTACGCCCACCCCAGCCCGCCTCCCGATGTGGCGAACCTCGAGGCCGTCCGCTTCCTCCCCCGTCTGCTCGGTCTGTTCCTCGGGGTCCTCGCCCTCGCGGCCGTCGGGCATGCGCTGGCGACCAGCACGCGACGGCGCCGGCACGATCTGGGGATCGTCCGATCGTTCGGCTTCGTCGGGCGCGACCTGCGACGAGCGCTGGGAGCCCAATCGATGACCCTCATCGGTGGAGGTCTGCTCCTCGGCATCCCGATCGGCATCGCCATCGGGCGAACCGCGTGGAAGGTGGTCGCGGACGGGATCGGCGTCCGGCCGGAGGCAACCGCCGCCCTCGGGATGCTGTTGGCAGTCATCGCCTGCGGGCTCGTGGCGAGCCTCCTGCTCGCGGTCGTCCCCGGGCGGGCGGCCGCCCGCCGCAGCACGGTCGCGGCCCTCCGCGTCGAGTAGGGCGGGTCTCGGGCGGGCATACCTGCGCCATGGTCAAGTTCCGCAACAGCGACGGGGTCAGCTCGAACCTCGAGGACCGACGGGCGATCGGGGGTCGAGGCGTCGCCATGGGCGGAGGGCTCGTCGGCGTGATCGCCGTGGTCCTGATCCAGCTCCTGGGCGGGGGCGGTGGGTCGGGGGTGAACGTCGAGGACGTGTTCAACCAGATCAACATGGGTGGGTCGAGCGGCACCGTGGACCCGGCGGACGAACCGCTCGTCGCGGAGATGTCAGATGCCCTGGACGACATCCAGGGGTTCTGGGCGTCCGAGGACGGGCTCGGCGGCAAGTACCACGACGCCAAGCTCGTGCTCTTCAGCGGCGCGGTGGCGACCGGTGGCTGCGGCAACGCGCCCTCCTCGGTCGGGCCCTTCTACTGCCCGCGCGACGAGAACGCCTACATCGACCTGAGCTTCTTCCGGCAGCTGAAGGATCAGTTCGGCGCGCCCGGCGACTTCGCCCAGGTGTACGTGCTCGCGCACGAGCTGGGCCACCACGTGCAGAACCTGCTCGGCACCAGCGACCAGGTGAACCAGGCCCAGGCCGGCGCGGGCCAGGCGAAGGCCAACGAGCTCTCGGTCCGCCTCGAGCTCCAGGCCGATTGCTACGCCGGCATCTGGGGTCACTCCGCCCAGGATCGCGGCCTCATCGAGCCCGGTGACATCGACGAGGGGCTCGGGGCCGCCGCGGCGGTCGGCGACGACGCCCTCGGCAACGGCAGCAAGGAGTCCTGGACGCACGGGTCCTCCGAGTCGCGTCAGCGCTGGTTCCGGGCCGGGTTCGACTCGGGCGAGCTCGGCGCCTGCGACACCTTCTCGGTGCCGGCAGGGGACCTGTAGGCGCGACGAGGGCCGCCCGGGAGGGCGGCCCTCGGTCACACCGCTCGGCGTCGCTAGCGCGACTGCAGCGCTTCGATGAGCTTCGGCAGGACCTTGTGGACGTCGCCCACGATGCCGAGGTCGGCCACGGAGAAGATCGGTGCCTCGGGGTCCTTGTTGATGGCGATGATGTTCTTCGAGCCCTTCATGCCGACCAGGTGCTGCGTGGCGCCGGAGATGCCGGCCGCGATGTACACCGTGGGCTTCACGACCTTGCCGGTCTGGCCCACCTGGTAGCTGTAGGGCACCCAGCCGGCGTCGACGATGGCACGGGAGGCGCCGGGCGCCGCCTTCAGGAGCTTGGCGAGCTGCTCGATCATCTCGTACTTGCCCGCCTCGCCCAGACCCCGGCCGCCGGAAACGACGATGTTCGCCTCGTCGAGCTTGGGCCCGGAGGCCTCCTCGACGTGCCGGTTCGTCACCTTGGCCGTCCCGGGATCGGTGACCTCGAGGCTGGCCACCTCGGCCGCACCTCCACCGGACTCCTCGGCGGCGAACGACTTCGGCCGCACGAGCACGATGAACGGACCGCCACCGGTGAACTTGGTCTTCACGAGCTTGGTGCCGCCGAAGATGGGCTCGGTGACGACGACGGAGTCGCCGTCGGCCTCGATGTCCACGTTGTTGGTGAGGACGGGCTTGTCGACGGCCACCGACAGGCGAGCCGCGATGTCGCGCCCCTCGTAGGTGGTGCCGAGGAGGAGCAGGTCGGGCCCGCTGCCTCCCTCGATCGCCTTGGCGATGGCCGAGGCGACGGGGACGCCGGCCAGCGAGCCGCCGAGGTCACCGGTGCTGTGGACCTTGGTGGCGCCGTGGGCGCCGAGGGGCCCGGCGACGGCGTCGGCGTCGTCGCCGGCGTAGACCGCCTCGACGGTGCCACCGAGGCTGCGCGCCTTGGTGAGCAGCTCGAGGGTGAGCGGACTCACCTTTCCGTCGGTCGCCTCGGCGTAGACCCAGATGGTGTTGAGAGCCATGTCTGTTCGTTTCTCCTTGGGCCGTCTGCTCAGATGACCTTGAGGCCGTCGAGGAAGGCCACGATCCGGTTGAAGGCCTCGCCGTCGTCCTCGATGATCTCGCCCGCCTCACGGGCCGGGGCCTCGTCGACGGCGATGATCTCCTGGCCGGCGCCACCACCACCGACCTGGCCGGCGTCGAGCCCGAGGTCGGCGACCTTCAGCTCCTCCACCGGCTTGGACTTGGCGGCCATGATCCCCTTGAAGGAGGGGTAGCGGGGCTCGACGACGCCCGCCGTGACCGACACCAGCGCCGGCATCGGGCAGGTGACCTCGTCGTAGCCGGCTTCGGTCTGGCGTTGGACGTTCACGGTGTCGCCCTCGATGTGGATCTCCTTGGCGAAGGTGATCGAGGGGAGGCCCATGAGCGCGGCGACCTGCTCCGGGACGGTGCCCGTGTACCCATCGCTCGACTCGGTGGCGGCGAGCACGAGGTCGGGCTCGGCCCGCTTGATGGCCGCGGCCAGCACCTTGGCGGTGTCGAGGGCGCCGGCGCCCGAGAGGGCGTCGTCGGAGACGAGGATCGCCTTGGCCGCGCCCATGGCGAGGGCCGTGCGAAGGCCGCTCGTCTCGTTGTTCGGGGCCATGGACACGAGCGTGACCTCGCCGCCGCCGGCCTTGTCGACCAGCTGGAGGGCCATCTCGACGCCGTAGCTGTCGGACTCGTCGAGGATGAGCTTGCCGCTGCGGTCCAGCGTGTTGTCAGCCTCGAGCTTGCCCGGCTCGGCGGGGTCAGGGATCTGCTTCACACAGACGACGACGTGCATGGGCGGCATGGTCGCATGCGCCCCCCGGGCGTCGCCAACCCGTCGACATGCTCCATAGTGTCTCCCCGACATGAAGGTGCTGCTGCTGGTGAACTCGTCGGCGTCGTCGGTGACGGCGCGCAGCCGCGTCGTGATCCAGAAGGCGCTGTCGGCCGACCACGAGGTCACCCTCGCCGAGACCAGCCGGCGGGGCCACGCCACCCGCCTCGCCCAGCACGCGGCCGGCAGCGGCACCGAGGTCGTGGTGGTGCTCGGTGGCGACGGCACCCTGAACGAGGCAGCCAACGGCCTGGCTCGCAGCCGCTGCGCGCTCGCCGCGCTGCCCGGCGGGTCCACGAACGTGTTCGCCCGCACGATCGGCCTCCCCAACGACCCCATCGAGGCCACCGGAGACCTGCTGGACGCGCTCGGCCAGGACAGCATCGAGCGGGTCGGGCTGGGGGTGGTGAACGGCCGCTACTTCCTCTTCCACGTGGGCATGGGGTTCGACGCCGCCGTGGTGGCGCAGGTCGAGCGCCGAGCCAGCCTCAAGCGCTACGCCGGCCACCCGCTGTTCGTGTACGCCGGCTTCGACACCTGGATCCGCCACTACGACCGCAGCCGCCCGAGGTTCTCGGTGCGGTTCGCCGACGGCACCGTGGTCGACGACGGCTACCTCTCGATCTGCCTGAACACGAACCCGTACACGTACCTGGGGAACCGGCCGCTGAACCTCGCCCCGGAGACCACCTTGGAGCGGGGTCTGGCCATGGTGACGCTGCGCACCCTCGCCTTCGGGAAGACGATGCGGATCATCGGATCAGCCCTCGGCAGCGGGAAGCACCTGCGCAGCTCGCGGTGGACGGACCATCGCACCGACCTCGCGCACGTCACCGTCACCGGCTACGGCCGCTTCCCGTACCAGGTGGACGGCGACCACCTCGGCGACACCGAGCGGCTCGAGCTCAGCCACGAGCCCGAGGTCCTCGACCTCGTGATGCCGGTGCAGCGCTGACGCGGTCCGGCCTCAACCCGGGAGGCGCTGCTCCACCAGGCCGACGAGGTTCCCCTCGCTGTCCCGGAAGAACGCCATCCACTCCTCGTTCCCCGCCGGACCGAACTCGCCCGCCTCGTCCTTGTGGATCACGTGCGGTTCGCCCTCCGTGGCGACCGCGGCCGCCACGAGGCTCGCCCACGTGGCGCCGATGTCGGTGACCCGGAGGTAGAGGAGGCTGCCCGGCGCGCCACGCTCGAGGAGGAGGCGGACCCCGCCGAGATCGAAGAAGACCAGCCCGGGCGGGTCGTAGCGGGCCACGAAGCGCGCTCCGAGCACATCCCTGTAGAACGCCTCAGCGCGGTCCAGGTCCTCGGCGTGGAGGCCCACCTGGTGCACGCCCTCGATCGGCACGGCTCGAACCTACGAGGATCCGCGACCGAGTGCCTCGAGCGCCACCGCCGGCGTGTTGGTGATCACGGCGTCGACGCCCAGGTCGGCGAGCCACCGGATGCGCTCGGGCTCGTCGCACGTCCAGGTGTTCACCGCGATGCCAGCGGCGTGGGCGATCCGCACGAGGTCCTCGTTCACGAAGGCGTGGTGCGGATGGACGGCCCCGTGGCCGCGCTCGGCGGCGCGGTCGACCAGGTCGTGCTGGCTCTCCACCAGCCCGAGCAGCCACCCGGTGGCCAGGTTCGGGGCCAGCTGGTGGACGCGGTCGATGGTCGGCAGGTGGAAGCTCGACACCAGGATCCGCCCGTCGTCGAGCTCGCCGCGACCCTCGAGCAGCTCGACCACCGCGCCTGCGAGCTGCTCGGTGGGGTCGAAGTCGCGATCTTCGGGCCAGTTCTTGATCTCCACGTTCACCACCCCGAGCGGCGCGCAGGCGTCGAGGGTCGTGGCGAGGTCGGGCACCGCGGGCGGCAGGCGGTCGAAGCTCGTCGCCACGATCGCTCGGCCGTCGGCCAGCGTGTCGTCGTGGTGCACGGCCAAGCGGCCGTCGGACGTGCGGCGCACGTCCAGCTCCACGCCGTCGGCACCCTGATCGATGGCCCCGAGGAAGGCGTCGAGGGTGTTCTCGGCGAAGTCCCTAGAAGCTCCGCGGTGCGCGATCACGAGCATGGCAAATGTCACCTTCGATAAAGCAAAAAGTGCTTGCAGGCGTTAGCGCACCAGGGCTACCGTGTCCAACGCAGCCGCACACCTTCCCGCAGATCTTGTGGTGGCGGCATGTGAAACTCGTCACGAACGTGACCCAACCGCCGCGGAGGAACCTCGTGGCCCTCGCTCCCACCCGCACCCTGCAGCTCACCATCGAGCGCGACGACTGGCGCGACGTCGCCCTCTGCCGCGACACCGACCCCGACCTGTTCTTCCCCGTCGGCACCACCGGCCCGGCCATCGAGCAGATCGAGAACGCCAAGGCCGTCTGCCGCCAGTGCGACGCCCAGGCCCCGTGCCTCGAGTACGCCCTCACCACGAACCAGGACTCTGGCGTGTGGGGCGGCACCTCCGAGGAGGAGCGTCGCCAGCTGCGGAAGCAGTACGTCGCTCGCCAGCGCCGCACCGCCTAGTCGACTCCCGCACCTCCTGTCCCCCGGCCCCCTGCCCCGCAGGGGGCCGTTGCGGTTTTTGCGGTGGCTCGCCGCGTCAGGCCTGCGGGGCGACGGGCACGTCGATGCGCACCACCGTGCCGGGTCGTCCGCCGGCCCCCGTGCTGCGCTCCAACGAGATGGTGCCGGCCAGCTCGGACGTCACCAGGGTGCGAACGATCGACAGGCCCAGCCCGGACGTGCTGTCGAGCGAGAACCCCTCGGGGAGGCCGACGCCGTCGTCCACCACCGTCGCGCGCAGCCGCTGCCCGTCGTTCTCGAGCTGCACGACGACCCGGCCGGGTTCGGCCTGGAGGTCGATCGCGGGCGGGAACGCGTGGTCGATGGCGTTCTGGAGGAGCTCGTTGAGGACGACCGACAGCGGCGTCGCCACCATGGCCGGCAGGAAGCCGGCGTCACCCTCCACCGTGAAGCTCACGGGTCGGTCCTCGGACGACATGCCCTCCTCCACCATGCGGGCGAGGGGCCGGACGATCTCCACGAACGCGACGTCGTCACCTGCCTCGCGGGAGAGCGTCTCGTGGACGAGCGCGATGGCGCGGATGCGTCGCACCGACTCCTCGATCGCCACCTTCGCCTCGGGCGACGCGAACCGCCGGCCCTGCAGGCGCAGGAGCGACGAGATCGTCTGGAGGTTGTTCTTCACGCGGTGGTGGATCTCGCGGATCGTCGCGTCCTTCGACAGCAGGAGCCGGTCCCGACGGCGGAGCTCGGACACGTCTCGCGTGAGCACCACGGCTCCGGACACCACGCCGTGGTCGATGAGCGGGATGCAGCGGATCAGGACGGAGACGTCGGCCTGCCCCTCGAGCTCCTCGGTCACGGGCGCCCGCATCGAGAAGGCGGTGTCCACCAAGGAGTCGTCCAGGCCGAGCTCGCCGAAGCGCAGGCCCTCGGTGTTGGCGTGGACGCCGACCCGGTGGAGCGCCGACACACCGTTCGGCGAGGTGTACTCCACCCGCCCGGAGGAATCGAGGAGGATCACCCCGTCCCCCACGCGAGGCGCCTCCTCGGTCTCGGCGTCCTGCGCGTCGAAGGGGAAGTCGCCGGCGGCGATCATGCGGGCGAAGCGGTTGAAGATGTCGACGTACGTGCGCTCCAGCTCGCCGGGCTGCCGCCCGAAGGACGGAGCCGACTCCCGCGTGAGCACGCCGATCACCTCGCCGCGGCAACGGATCGGGATGGCGAGCACCCGCACACGCTCCTTCAGCGCGGCGACGGTGGCCTCCCCCTCGATGATCTCGCCGAGCCGGAACGCTCGCGCGACGAGGGGCCGCTCCTCCTCGTCGACGACCGTGCCGATCCAATCGGCGCGGTACACCGTCTGCGAGGTCGACGGGCGGACCTGCGAGAGCACGAGGAAGCGCTCGCCGTCGGGGGCGTCGACCGTGGGCGCGAAGAGCAGGAGGTCGGCGAAGCAGAAGTCGGCCAGGAGCCCCCAGCCGGCGACGAGGCGCTGCAGGTGGTTGATCGCGCGACCGTCGAGGCCCGTGTGGAAGCGCGCGAGCTCGGTGAGCGTGGCCATGGCCCGCTCAGGCTATGGGGACCCGGAGCTCAGGTCGTGAAGGCTTCGGTGGAGGTGACGACGGGCGTCATCTCGGCCCGGGTCATCTCGTACTTCGCGGAGCACTGTGTGCAGTGCATGAACATCACTTCACGGAACGGGTCGATGTGATCGAGGTAGCCGCGGCCGCTGCACTCCGGGCACGGCACCGGTGATCCCCACGCCGCCTTGCTGGGCTCTGGCTCACGGAGGTCGATGACCTGGGCGGTCACGTCCTTCTTGCGCCTCAACAGTCCCATGTTCCACGCCCTCCTGGGATGATGCCGCGTGCGGTGCCGTCAGCATAGGTCGTACGGCCTATCCGGAGGTAGGCACCACCTGGGCGGCACCACCGCGCCGGGGGTCGGCGGCCGCGTCACGGCCGGGGGTGACCGCGTGGACGCCGCCGAAGTAGAGGTCCCGCTGCGGCCAGCGGGTGACGGGCCAGCGCGCCTCGAGCGCCTCGACGACATCGCGGGGCCACCCCGGTTCCACGTGCAGCTGCGCACCGTCCCAGTGGAGCCGGGGCGCCTCGACGGCCTCGGCGAGGGTGCGGCGCTGGTCGATCACGGCGGCGACCACCTGGGCGAGGGCCGTACGGATCCGCTTCGAGCCCCCGCTGCCGACGGCCAGCCGCACACCGCCGTCGCCGTCGACCACGAGGGACGGCGCCATCATCGACGCCACCCGCTCCCCCGGGGCGGTGGTGTGGAACCCGCCAGGGTGCAGGTCGTCCTCGCCCATCATGTTGTTGGCCATGACGCCGGTGCCCGGTAGCAGCCACCCCGATCCCTCGCCGTTCGAGGTCGTCATCGACGCCGCGCCTCCGTCGGCGTCGGCGACGCTCACGTGCGTGGTGCCGCCGGTCGATCGGCGGCGGAGCTCGTCGCCCACGAGCCCGGCGGATCGCACCTCGTCGGTGGCGATCATCGCCTCGGTGAGGGCGACGGCGTGCTGCACCGTGCCGGTGTCCGCCGGCCACCCGGGCCGTTCCTCGAGCTCGAGGAGCCCCAGCGCGACGAGCTCGCCTCCGAACGCAGGAGGCGGGTTCGTGAGCAGCCGGTGGCCGCGCCAGTGCACCTCGAGCGGCTCGCGCTCGATCACCTGGTAGTCGATGAGGTCGGCCGCGGTGAGAAGGCCGCCGCCCTCGTCCATGGCGAGCTCGACAGCACGGGCCAGGGCGGGCTCGGCGAAGCCGCGCTCGTCCACCTGCGAGAGGAACGCGGCGAGCTCCGGGTTCACGAAGCGGTCGCCTGGCGCGAGGAGGCGTCCGCCCGGAGCGGCGATGGCGGCCGCCTCCGGGGTGCGGGTGAGGATCGGTTCGAGGATGCGCAGCACGTACGCCTGCTGCTCGTTCACCTCGACGCCGTGCTCGGCGAGACGACGGGCGGGCGCCGTCACCGACGCCAGGTCGACGCGCCCGAGCCGCCGGTGGGCGTGGAGCCAGCCGGCCAGGCAACCGGGGACGGCCACCGACCCGAGGCCCACGTTGAACGCCTGCGCGGCGCCGGAGAACTGCACGACGACCTCTTCGAAGTCGAGGACGGCCGGCGCGAGGTCGCGTCCACGGCCCGGCGTGTCCACGAAGAAGTCGAACAGGACCTCCTCCCGCTCGGGGGTCCGCGCCAGCAGGAACCCACCGCCGGCGAGGCTCGTGAGCGTGGGTTCGGCCACGGCGGCGGCGAAGCCCGCGGCGACGCAGGCGTCCACCGCGTTCCCACCCGCCTCGAGGACCTCGATCGCGGCCGCCGTCGTCGCCGGGTGTCCCGACGCGACCACGACCGGTGCCGCGCTCACCGCCAGATCCGCTGCCCGAGGTCGAGGAGACCGGCGAGGTCGGTGATGTCGTGGTCGAAGTACGGCACGGCGGCGATGACCTCGGGGGCGGCGCTGAGCTCGGCCCGGATCTCCGCCTCGCGCTTGGCCACCACCTGGAAGTTCAGGAAGCTCTCGCCCACCTCGTGCAGCACGCGACCGACCTGCTCGGGTTCGCCGATGGAGCCGGGCAGGGTGCCCACCAGCTCGCCCGAGCGCGCGCACAGCTCCTTCGCCGCCGCCGTCGCCCCCTTGTCGAGGAACCAGCTCGGCAGCACCTTGTTGAGGACCACGGCGCCGAGGTGGAAGCCGCGATCGTCGAGCGCGTCGATGAAGAACTCCGCCTCGCGCACCGGCGCGGACTCGAGGGTGGAGACGACGACGAAGGTGGTGCGGCTGTCGGCGAGCGTGCGCGTGACGGCCTTGGCCCGATCGACGAAGCCCTCGTACATCGTCTGGAAGAGGAGGAAGAACTCGGCGATGTCCTCGAGGAACTTCGACCCCAGGATGCGATCCGCCACCGAGTAGAAGGGCTTCGACGCGAAGCTGAGCACCCGGCTGCGAGCCGGGACCGTGAGCCATCGCAGCAGCCGGCTCGAGAAGAAGTCGGCCATGCGCTCCGGGGCCTCGAGGAAGTCGATGGCGTTCCGGGTCGGTGGCGTGTCCACGACGATCAGGTCGTAGGTGCCCGACGCGTGGATCTCGTAGAGCCGCTCCATGGCGATGTAGTCGTGGCTCTGCACGAACCGGCCGGTGATGTTCTTGTAGAGCGGGTTGGCGAGGATGGCGTCGCGCGTGGCCTCGTTCGGGGCGTGCCGTCGCACGAGGTCGTCCCAGCTCTGCTTCGTGTCGAGCATGGCTGCCCACAGCTCCCCACGGGGCTCCACGCCGGCCTCGGTGAACGCTTCGTGCGGCACCCGCGTCTCGACGTTGCCGAACGTCTCCAGGCCCAGGGCGTTGGCGAGCCGGCGCGCCGGGTCCACCGTGAGGACGAGCACCTTGCCGCCGTGGTGCACCGCGGCCATCGCGGCGGCGGCAGCAGCCGTGGTGGTCTTCCCGACGCCACCGGAACCGCAGTGGATCACGATCTCCTTGGCGGCGAGCAGCTGCTCGATGGACCCCGTCGATGCGTGCTTGCGCCGCGCCATCAGAAGCCGCCCTCAGGGCGTAGGCCGAACTGGCTCCGCCACGTCGGCCGAAGCGCCTCCAGCTCGGCGGCGAACCTCTGGTTCGACGGCGAAACCCCCATCAGAAGCCGAGCTCCTCGCCGAGGTGCGCGGCGACCTGGCGGGTGGCCCGGGCGCCGTGGCTGCGCTGGAAGAGGTAGGGCACGTAGAGGAGCGGCGTACCGGGGGGCAGCTCGTCCCGCAGGCGCGTGAGGTGGGTGGCGCGCGTCCGCCGCAAGGTGACGGCGAGCTGCGCGCCGTCGAGGATCGGTCGCACCGACGTGCCGAGCGCGTCGCTGAGCCGCGACGCGTGCTCCTCCTGCACGAGCTGCTCGAACACCGCCTCCTCACCACGGCCGAACAGCTCCGGGAGGACGCGGTTCACCACCACCGCTGCCAGGTCCACCACCGTCTCCCGCTCCAGGCGCTCGGCGAGCTCGAGCGTCTCGTTGACCGGCATCTCCTCGGGCGCGGCGACGATCACCACGCCGGTGAGCGCGGGATCGCCGAGCATCTCGAGCATCCAGCCCGTCTGGTCGCGCACCATCCCGACCTGCACCAGCTCCTGGATGGCTTGCGGAGCGGCCAGCTGTCCCGTGATGTGGCCGGTTGCCACGGCGTCGACGACGACGAGGTCGTAGCTGCGCTCGCGCACCTCCCAGAGGAACTTGCCGATCGTGAGGATCTCCTTCACGCCGGGTGCGGCGTTGGCGACGAAGTCGAACGTGCGCGCCAACGGCCCGAGGCGCGCGACCAACGGGACCTTCAGCTGGAGGCTCAGGTACTCCTTGAGCGACTCCTCGGTGTCCATCGACATGGCGAAGAGCCCAGGCGCGACCTCCCGCTCTCGGAACGACGTGGGGCCGATCTCGAAGAAGTCCGCCAGGTTGCCCTTGGCGTCCACCTCACCGACGAGCGTGCGCTTGCCCTGCTGGGACCCGAGCAGGGCCAGCGACGCCGCGATCGTCGTCTTGCCCACGCCCCCCTTCCCGGTGACGAAGAGGAGCTTCCGATCGAGCAGATCGACGTCGACCGGAGCGCTCACTAGCTCCCGAAGCCGATGCGGCGGGCGTCGTCGGGGCTACCGATCTCCACGTACGCCAGCTTCTCGGCGGACACGCCCACCTGCCGGCCCTTCCGGTCCGTGAGCCAGAGCGTGCCGCCGTCCTTGAGGGCGACGTCGACCTGCTCGCGGAGCGCGGCGGGGTCGGCGTCGTCGTCGAGCTGCAGCTCGATCTCCTTGACGTTCTGGATCAGACCGATGCGGACGTCCACGGGATCTCCTCGTCGGGGGGCGGGCGTCACTCTATTGGCGGGGCCGTTGCCGCCTGCACTTCAGCCCACCACCGAGGATGGTGGCGCTCCGCGTGGCCGGCGGGCACGGTGCCACGCGCCATGCCCCGCAGGGCGATCGGCTCCGCGACCGCCTTCAGGATGTGCCCGACCACCACCACGAGCAACGTCAGCGCGGTCCAGTCGTGGACGAAGGTGGCACCTGTCCGCCAGGCGAGCGGGAACGGGTCGAACCACCGCATGATGCTGCCGGTCGCGAGCATGAGCGGGATGCAGCCGGCCACGAAGATGGCGTTCAGCTTCTGGCCGGCGTTGAACTTGCCCATCCGCGCCCGGCCCCGCCGACCGAGGCTCACGAGCCAGCGGCGGTCGTCGGTGGACCATCGGGCGAAGCGGCGGACGTCCCGCCGCACGCTCTCCCGCCAGCGGCCGGCGTAGGCGAGCAGCATCGGCAGCGGCAGCAGCAGGCCGCTGTACACGTGCACCTGCTTCAGGAGGAGTCGCCGGCCGATGACCCCGGACAGCGACGGCAGGTACAGCGCCATGCCGGTGGTGAGCAGGATCAGGAAGAGCGTGGCGTTGGTCCAGTGGAGCCACCGCTCGGCGCGCGAGAAGCGGATGACGCGGTCGTCCACCAGCTGGTCGTTGGCCGGCGCGCCCATGTCAGGTCGGCGTGTCGCTGCGGCCGTTCGACAGGCCGACCCACGCGTCGGCGTCGTAGCCGTAGCGCTCCCAGAACCCGGGATCGGTGGGGTCGTCGAGGCGGTCGACGACCTCCACCCGCTCGAGCCACTTCAGCGACTTGTAGCCGTACATCGGCGCGACGTAGAGGCGGACCGGGCCACCGTGGACCCGGGTGACCGAACGGCCCTCCATCCGATGCGCGACGAGCACGTCGTCCCGGAGGGCCTGGTCGATCGTGAGCGTCTCCGTGTACGTGCCGTCGAAGGACCAGAACCGCACGTGGGTGGCGGACGGCTGGACGCCGGCCTCGTGGAGCAGGTCCGCGAGCTTCACCCCTTGCCACGGGACGTCAGGGACCCGCCACCCCGTCACGCACTGGAAGTCCCGTGTGAGGCTCGTCTGCGGAAGCCGCTCGCGCAGGTCGGTGAGGTCGAGCACGGACGGTCGGTCGACCGATCCCTCGATGGTGAGCCGGTACGCCGCGTCGCTCATGCTCGGCAGCGAGCCGGTGATGGAGTAGATCCGGAAGCCACCGGCGGCGGGCAGGAGCCCGGTGAGCCCGGTGGGGTCGTTCAGGGTCACCGGTCGCAGCACGGACTCGATCCCGGACTGCGCCTTCGCCCCCCACAGCACCCCGGCCGCGCCGAGTCCCAGCATCGCGAGCAGCGCGCGGCGGCCGACCGGCCGGTCCTCCGGCGGGTCGGACAGCTGCGGCGCGGTGCTGGCGTCCACGACGACGAGGGTACGGCGACGAGGGC
This sequence comes from Acidimicrobiales bacterium, assembly GCA_045807565.1. Classification (GTDB taxonomy): domain Bacteria; phylum Actinomycetota; class Acidimicrobiia; order Acidimicrobiales; family VFJN01; genus VFJN01. Next base: position 54,654 of record JBJMHD010000060.1, read on the forward strand.
CGCTGTGGATGGCGTACCCGCAGTACGGGCGCCCTATGGTTGCGCCGGTGGCGACCTCGGATCGTGAGCACGACATCGAGGCCGCGCTCGAGGCCCTGGACCTGGCACGACGCCGGTTCGTGAACGTCGTGGGGCACGAGCTGCGGACCCCTGTCACCACGCTGCGTGGTCTCAGCGAGGAGCTGGTCCACGCCAGCGAGGAGGAGCTGCGGGACCTGGCGCCCGCGATCCTGCGCAGCGCGCGCCGGGTGGAGACCCTGCTGGACGACCTCCTGCTCGCCACCGACATCACCACCGCCCTGCCGGTCGGCGAGCCCGAGTCCGTCGACCTCGTGGCCGCCGCCCAGGCCACCTGGGACGCCATCGGCGCCGACTCCGAGCTCGCCCTGAGCGGCGACCACGAGGCGTGCGCATGGATGCGCGCCCGTGCCGCCGACACGATGCTCGAGCGGGTGCTGGACAACGCGCTCCGCTACGGCTCACCGCCGTTCGGCTTTCGTGCCTCGACCGACGGCGACCGGGTGCGGATCACGGTGTCGAGCGAGGGCGCCGAGCTGAGCGCCGACGACGTCCACCTGGCCTTCGAGCTCTTCTACCGGGGTGAGGGCGCCGTCACCTCGGCACCGGGCTTCGGGCTCGGGCTGCCGGTGGCTCGCGCACTGGCGCGGCAGCACGACGGCGACCTCCACCTCGACCCGCGACCCGGGGGCGGGCTCGACGTGACCATCGACCTCCCTGCAGCCGGTTGAGCACCGAGCATGCGGCCGCCCTCCGGGTGCTGGTCGCTGACGACGAACCGGATGTGCGGTTGCTGCTCCGGCTCGGCCTTCGCCACCACGACATCGCCGTCGTCGGCGAGGCGGCCGACGGCTTCGAGGTGCTCGAGGTGTGCGAACGCCAGCCGGTGGACGCCATCGTCCTCGACCTGCTGATGCCCAAGATGAACGGCTTCGAGGTCATCCCGCTGCTGCAGCGCGACCATCCGACCGTCGGCATCGTCGCCTACACCGCGGTCGCCGGCGACTTCGTGCGCCGGGAGATGTCCCGCCTCGACATCCCGCTGCTCCTCAAGAGCGGCGACGCCGCCCCTCTCGCCGATGCGCTCCATGCCGCCAGCGCGAGCGCCCGCGCTCGCGCGGTGTAGCTAGAGCAGGTTGAGGGCCTTGCGGTAGCGACGCGTGGGGGCCAGGTCGACCTCCACCTTCTGGGCGATCGACGCGAACGCCTGCGCGGCCTCGCCGTCGGGGTCGGTGAGGACGATCGGACGGCCGGCATCGCCGCCCTCGCGCAGCTCGGCCACGAGGGGGACCTGTCCGAGCATCGGGGCCCCCAGCCGTTCGGCGAGCTCGTCGCCCCCGCCGGCGCCGAAGAGCTCGTAGCGCCTGCCGTCGTCGCCCGTGAACCAGCTCATGTTCTCGATGACGCCCTTCACCTCGAGGTTCACCTTCTGCGCCATGAAGCCGGCGCGCTGCGCCACCTTCTGGGCGGCGGGCTGCGGCGTGGTGACGACGTACACCTCGGAGCGAGGGAGGAACTGCGCCAGCGAGAGGGAGATGTCGCCGGTGCCCGGCGGCAGGTCGATGAGGAGGAAGTCCGGCTCGTCCCAGAACACGTCGGTGAGGAACTGCTCCAACGCCTTGTGGAGCATCGGACCACGCCAGATCACCGGCTGGTCCTCCTTGGCGAAGAACCCCATCGAGATGCAGCGGACCCCACCGGCGGCGGTGGGCGGGACGAGCATCGAGTCGATGACGGCCGGCGGGTGCTCCACGCCGAGCATCCGAGGGATCGAGAACCCCCACACGTCGGCGTCGACCACGCCCACGTCCTTGCCGCGCTGGGCGAGCGCCACCGCGAGGTTGGTGGTGACCGACGACTTCCCGACGCCGCCCTTGCCGGACGCGATCAGCAGCACGCGGGTGGCGCACTCGGGGTCGTTGAAGGGGATGGCCCGCCCCTCGGCATGGCCGTGGGCGGCCTGGCTGCCCGCCGAGGCCGACGGATCGCCGTGGAGGCGCTCGCGGAGCGCGGCCCGCTCCTCGTCGGTCATCACGCCGAAGGAGAGGTCGACGGCGGTGACGCCGATCGCCGACAGCGCCCCGGTGACACGGGACTCGATCTCGTTGCGCAGCGGGCAGCCGGCCACCGTGAGGGTGACCTCGAGGGCGACCGAGGCCCCGTCCACCCGGACGTCGCGGACCATGTCGAGGTCCACGATCGACCGGTGCAGCTCCGGGTCCTCCACGGGTCGGAGGGCGGCGATGACGTCGTCGTGCGTGACGGGCATGGGGTGAGGGTCTCCGGTCCGGGGCATTTCCACTACGGCCATAGGTAGAATACCGGGCGATGTCGACGGGCCTCACGCCGACGGAGTTCAGCTCCGCGGTCACCGCGATCACGTCCGCCTTCGGCGACCCGACCCGCCGCGAGATCTACCTCTTCACCCACGAGCGGAGCGACGACGACGCCGCCGGCGGCGTCACCGCCGCCGAGGTCGCCGAGCGGTTCGACCTCCACCCCAACGTCGCCCGCCACCACCTCGACAAGCTGGCCGGCGGCGGCTACGTCGAGGTCGCCACCGGCCGCACGTCCACGGGGGCGGGCCGTCCCTCCAAGCGCTACCGCGTCACGTCACCGGAGATGAGCCTCGAGCTGCCGGTGCGCCACGACGACCTCCTCGTCACCCTCTTGGGCAAGGCGCTGTCCCGCCTTCCCGACGCCGAGGCCGAGGCGATGGCCGAGGAGGTGGGCATGGAGTACGGCAAGGCCATGGCCCTCGCGATGGGCGGGCCCGGGCTCGACCGGCTCGGGCCGGGCGCAGTCGCCCCGAAGTCGTTCCGCACCGCGCTCCACGCCGTGGCCGACGCCCTCACCGCCCACGGGTTCGCGGCCCACGCCGAGCGGCACCGCGATGGCCTCCGCATCGTGTCGGAGCACTGCCCCTTCGGTGGCGCCGCGATCGAGCATCCCGTGATCTGCGCGGTCGACCGTGGGCTCGTGCGCGGCATGCTCGGCGCCCTCTACGGGCAGGCTGACACCGCCACCTCCTCCAGCCGCCCCATGGGCGACGACCACTGCGTCACCTCCGTCCGCTCGTAGGGCGCCGCGCACCGTGAGGAGGCACTACCTCGACCACGCGTCGACCTCGCCGCCGCGGCCTGAGGTGGTCGAGGCGGTGGCGGCGTGGCTGGGCCGGGGCGTGGGCGACCCCGGGCGCATCCACGCCGAGGGGCTCGAGGCCCGGGTGGCGGTGGAGACGGCTCGGGAGGAGGTAGCGGCGCTGCTCGGGGCGCGCCCACGGTCCGTCGTGTTCACGAGCGGGGCCACCGAGGCCATCGCCACGGCGTGCTGGGGGGCGGCGGAGCGAGGGAGCCACCAGGTGCTGGCGGCGGTCGAGCACTCGGCCGTGCGGCTCGGGGCGGAGGCCGTGAGCGAGGTCACGATCGTCGGCGTCGACTCCGCCGGGTGCATCGACCCCGCCGAGCTCGTCGCCGCGATCCGCCCGGAGACCTCCGCCGTGCACGTGCAGCTGGCCAACCACGAGGTGGGCACCGTGCAGCCTGTGGCCGACGTCGTCGATGCGTGCCGCGAGCGCGGCGTGCTCGTCCACGTGGACGCGGCCGCCGCCGTCGGGCACGCGCCCATCGAGTTCGACGACCTCGGTGCCGACCTGCTCTCCGTGTCCGCTCACAAGATGGGCGGGCCGGCCGGCGTGGGCGCGCTGCTGATCCGCCGCGGCCTGCGGCTGCGACCCCTGCTGCGCGGCGGCGAACAAGAACGGGCGCGGCGTGCGGGCCTCGAGCCCGTCGCGCTCGTCGCGGGCTTCGGCGTTGCGGCGCGCGCGCTGCACGAGACGCTGACGCAGGAGATCGACGAGCAGCGCCGGCTCACGGATCGGCTGCGGCGCGCCCTCGACGCCATGCCGGGGATCACGTCGTACGGACACGCCGCGGACCGGCTCCCCCACCTCGTGTGCGTCGGCGTCGACGGCGTCGAACCGCAGGCCGTGCTGCTCGGGCTCGACCGCGCGGGGGTGGCTGCGCACTCCGGTTCGTCGTGCTCGTCGGAGTCGCTGGAGCCGTCACCGGTGCTCGAGGCGATGGGCGTGGACGCCCACCACAGCCTCCGCCTGTCGACGGGTTGGTCCACCACCGACGCCGACATCGACGCCGCCATGGCCGCCCTCCCGACGATCCTCCACGACCTCCGCGCCCTCCGCTGAGCCCCCCAAACCCGCGGCCTGTGGTCGCCCGACAGGACCCCGCTGTCGCGCGACCACAGGCCGCG
>JBJMHD010000061.1:0-18235 GCA_045807565.1 Acidimicrobiales bacterium
GACAGCGTGGTCGTCTACTCCTTCAGCGGCGACGCCTACGCCGCGACGACCGGCACCAAGAAGGTCCCCGCCAAGGTCGGGTTCCTCGACATCCGCATGGCCCTCGATGGTCGGGCCAGCGTGTTCGCCACGCTTGCGTGACGTGGCGAACGCAACGAGGGCACGAGGCGTAGCGCCTCGTGCCCTCGTCCGCGTCCGGGCTCAGGTGGTGCCTTGCGCTCAGCCGGCGCGCAGCGGTGCCACCAGGCGGTCGTAGCGGGGCTGCCAGACGAAGCGGTGCACCAGCCGGATGAGCGCCGGCATCTCGGCCAGCGTGCTCGTCACCCGGTCGGCGGCGAGGCCGTCGAAGGCGAAGGGCAGCTCGAAGGCGAACAGCCGCTTCGGGGTGGCCTTCAGGAGCTCCTGCTCGAGCTGCTCGAAGCTCTCGGCCGTGAACACCCGTGCCATGGCCGGGAACATGGCCGCCTCCTCGCGGTCCAGGTGGTCGTGCAGGAGGCGGGCCAGCGCCCGAGCGGCGTCGGCCGCCGCGACACAGGTGTCGTAGGAGTAGGTCGCGGTGAGGGCGTCGAGCGCCTGGCGGGTGGCGGTCATGGCGGCGTCGAGGCCGTGGTGGTCCTCCTCCAGCTGGCCCAGCGGGTCGCCGAACTCGGGGGCGGCCTCGAGGAGGATGGGCCACACCACGTCGTCCTCGCGCTCGTGGTGGTGCACGACCTCTCGCTCGAACTTGGCGAACCAGCGCTGGATGGCGACCGCACCGGATCGGTCGGTGGTGCGCTCGATGGCCACCGGCAGCCGGTCGACGTCGCGGCGCATGCCCCCATGGAGGACGATGATGCCTTCGAGGAACTCGGGCCACTCGGCCGACGGGAGGCTGGAGGTGATGGGTGCGATCGTTGCGGTCATCGGAGGTCCTTCCTATGTTGCTTAGAGTCTCATCTATTGGATAGAGTGGACCCTATGAAATCTACGCAGCGGTCGTCAAGCGCTTCCGCGTCGAAGCGCAAGTACGACTCCACCCGCCGACAAGCCCAGGCCGAAGAACGGCGGCGGCGGGTGATCGAGGCCGCGGTCGAGCTCTTCCTCGAACAGGGCTACGGCCCGACGACCATCGACCAGATCGCGCAGGCCGCCGACGTGTCGCCCCAGAGCGTGTACGCCAGCTTCGACGGCAAGGCCGGCATCCTCGAGCACGCCGTGCACCTCCTGCGCACTGGCGACCCCGCCGGTCGCACGCGCGACTCGGAGGCGGCGCGCGGTGTCACAGAGATCGCCGACCTCCGCGAGCGCGCCCGTGCCTCGGCCGCCCTCACCCGAGCGGTGCACGAGCCGTCGGCCGCTGTCATCGCGATCGTCGAGCGCGCGTCCGCCACCGATCCGGCGCTGGCCGACCTCCACGACCGCCTGCGGATCCAGCGCCGTGAGTCCGTCGCGCACACGACGGACAACGTCCCCGCCAAGGCGTTTCGCAAGGGCATCACCAAGAGCGAGGCGACGGACGCGCTCACCTACCTGTGCGCCGCCCACTCCTACACCGAGCTCGTGGACGGGATGGGGTGGACCCCCGATCGCTACGAGCGGTGGCTGGGCGACACCATCTACCAGATGCTCTTCGCCGATTGACCGTGGCGCTGGCGCTCGCCCTCCCGGGCGGCGCTCACCACCAGTGGTGCTGGCGGGCGGCGGCCTCGAGCTCGGGTTGGAACCTCGGGTGGGCGATGGCGATGAGGGCGCGGGCTCGTTCGCGGATGCTGCGGCCGCGAAGCTCGGCGACGCCGTACTCGGTGACGACCTTGTCGACCGTGTTCTTGATGGTGGTCACGGCAGAGCCGGGATCGAGGTGCGGGACGATCCGGGAGACGGTGCCGTCCTTGGCGGTCGACGGCAGCACCAGGAACCCCTGGCCGCCGTCGGAGTACATGGCGCCGCGGGCGAAGTCGGCCTGTCCCCCGCTGCCCGACCAGTAGCGGCCTCCGAGCGACTCTGACGCGGCCTGCCCCAGGAAGTCCACCTGCAACGTGGCGTTGATGGACACGAAGCTGCGCTCCTGGGCGATGATCCTCGGGTCGTTCACCCAGTCGACCGGCAGCAGCTCCACCACCGGGTTGCCGTCGATGAAGTCGTACAGCCGGCGGGTGCCGAGGGCGAAGGTCCCGACCACCTTTCCGGGGCGTCGGACCTTGCGGACGCCGGTCGCGACACCCGACTCGACGAGGTCGATGATCCCGTCGGACAGGAGCTCGGTGTGGATGCCGAGGTCGCGGTGGCCGTGCAGCGCGGCGAGGATGCCGTTGGGGATCGAGCCGATGCCCGCCTGCACGCACGCGCCGTCGGGGATGCGCTCGGCCACGAGGGCGGCGATGCGGAGGTCGACCTCGTCGGGAACCGCCGGCGTCACCTCGACGAGCGGCCGGTCGACCTCGCACCAGCCAGCCACCTGGGAGAGGTGGAGGCTGTTCCGGCCGCTGGTGCGCGGCATCTGCGGGTTGGCCTCGACGAAGAACGGCACCTTGCCGATGAACGGGGCCACGTAGTCGCAGTTGGTGCCGAGGCTCACGTAGCCGTGCCGGTCGGGCGGCGTGGTGGCGGCGATCACCACCGGCCGTCCCAGGCGCCGCAGGAGCGCGGGGACCTCGCTGAAGTTGCAGGGCACCAGGTCTACCGAGCCCTCCTCGAACCGCGGCCTCGTGACGTGCGACAGGAAGTAGCTGACGTGGTGGAGGTCGTCGCCGTAGCGACCGCCGAGGTAGTCGCGGTCGTGGAGGGCGTGCATCTGGTGCACCCGCACGCTGTCGAGCCGACCGGCCCCCGCGGCGGCCTCGATGGCGTCGAGGACTCGGACCGGCTCCCCGTTGGCCAGCGGCACGATCACGTTCGACCCAGGTCCGAGCAGGTCCACGGCCGCGGCCGCGGAGCCGGCCGCGGGGATCGTGCTCACCGCCCCAGTCTGCCCAGCCCGACGGGGCACGACGGACGGCCCTGCGCGCGGGGACCTTTGCCCCTACCGATGGCGAGCACGGTGGCGGACGCTGGAGCCACACCGACGAGAGGCACGACCATGACCGACATCGAGAGCCGAGGCACCTTCGCCCTGATCGGCGACGTGATGCGAGATGTCCGTGCCGCGGAAGACCAGCTCCGCGCCGACCAGGACGTCGCGCTGCGCCGCTACGTAGAGCGCGTCGACGCCATCCTCGCCTTCGAGGTCCCGGTGGAGCAGCACCCGGACGACGAGGACCACAACCCGATGCACGTGCTCGATGCGCTGCGAGGTCGGCTCGGCGACCTCCGCACGCGCACCCACCTCGGCACGATGGACGCCGAGGACCTGGTCGAGCGCGTCCGCTCCGCGCTCCGCCGGCTCGGCACCTGAGCGGCCGCCACCCACCGCCGCTCGAGCTGCGGGCTCGGGCGGAGCGGCGCCTCGGGCGGCGGGCCGGGAGACAGCGTTCTCCCGGCCCGGTCGCGCGCACCCTTGGGGCGTCGTGCGTCAGCCCATCGACTCTGCAAGCGCGACGGCCGCCGCGGCGTCGACGAGGCCGTTGCCGTAGAAGTTGTTGACGCTGGGCGTTCCAGTGCACGTGGCGTTCCACTCCGGCGGCCGACCGACCAGCGTGTAGTCGACCGTGGCCGGCACCGGGCAGGCGTGGTCGGCGGCGCTCTGCTCGATGATCTGGCGCACGAGGGCTGGGTCGGCGTCGCCGCCGAGGGCCCCGATCACCAGCGCCGCCACGCCCGTCACGTGAGGCGACGCCATCGACGTGCCCTGGATGCCCTGGTAGTACGCGCATCCGGTGTCCTTCGTGCAGGAGCGCACCACGAAGGCGTTGTTCGGCACGCCGCCGCCCTTCGTGACCTCACCGTTGGCCCGGGCGACCACCTCGGGGTACGGCGCCCAGATCTCGTTGAGGCTGCTGCGGTAGTCCTTCGTCCCGAGGTAGTCGCGGAAGTAGCCACCGGGGGCCCCCACTGTGATCTCAGACGTGCCGTAGTTGGAGTAGTCGGCCTTGATGCCGCTCGGCCCCACCGACGACACGCTGAGGACGTTCGGACCCTCCTGCGGGAGGTCGAGGCACTCGTCGGTGACGGTGCGGTCGTAGAACGCCGCCTCGGGGTCGGGCGCGTCGGCCACGAAGTCGGGGCTCGTTGCATCCGGCCGCGTCGACGCATCGAGGTCGAAGGCGGAGTTGCCCGCCGCCGCCACCATGGTGACCCCGCCGGCGTTGGCGTAGGCCAGCGCCTCATGCATCGAGTCATAGATCAGCTTCTGGTCCGCCAGCTCCTCTGCGGTGGGCTTGCCGGCCGGGGCGCTGACGTAGTCGTCGGCCGACGGGCAGTTCCACAGCCAGGGGTCGACGTAGAAGCTCATGTTGACGACGTCGATGCCGGCGTCGGCCGCGTAGGTGAGCGCGGCGACGGTGGGCGTGAGGAAGAAGTAGCCCGAGTCCTGGCCCGCGCGGATGTTCACGAGCGTCGCCTCCGGCGCGACGCCCGTGATGCCGGTCGCGTTCACCGGCGACGCGACGGTGCCGGCGACGTGGGTGCCGTGGCCGTCGTTGTCGACGTTGGCGGGATCGACGCAGTCGTCGTACTCGCACGGCCCGTCGATCACGGGCAGGTCGGTCGTGAAGTTGCGGCTGAGCGCGTTGGAGAAGTTCGGGGCGATGTCGGGGTGGGTGCCGTCGATGCCCGTGTCGATGATGCCCACGAGCACGCCGTCGCCCTTCTCCTCCAGCGCCGGCTGGTGCTCCTGATCCTGCACGCCGATCATCTCCATGTCCCACTGGTAGCCGGTCAGCGGATCAGCACCGGGCGCGGGCTTCACCGCTGGCCCGCCGCTGTGTGGAACGGACGTGGCCCGCTCGTCGTCGAGGCGCTCGTCGGCGAACTTGTGGCCCATCCCCTCGCGCGCGGCGCCGATGGATCGGTCGCGCGCCGCCTCCTTCACGGCGCTCTGGGCGCGCACCTGCTCGAGGAATGCCGGGTTGCTGGAGCTCACCTCGGCGAGCCCGATGGCCGTGTTCTCGCTGAGCACGGCACCGCCGGCCGCCGCCACGGCCGCCCGACCGCTGCCCGACGACACGCCGTCGCCGTAGAGGACGAGGAAGCGGTGGGTCGCTCCCGACTGCGCTTCGCTGTCGGCACCTGCCGTCGTGGTGAACGCGACGAGCGAGGCTGCGATGGCGAAGAGGACGAGCACTCGACGGACCATGTCGCACCCCCTGGCGGGGATCGCTCCCCTACCGGTATGGCCCGCCGGCGGTGACCGTAGCCGCCACGCGCGGGCGGTGCACCTGCTGCTTGGGCAAGGTGCTCGCTCTCCCAACGCGTTGGTGCCGATCTGGCCGGTCAGATCACGTTTGGCTTCTCAGGTTGTGGCTCCTTCGGCGCCTGATCTGCGCAGATTGCTCGTTCGCACCCCGCTACCCGACGACCCTCGTGTGGACGGAGACGGCGTAGTCGCTGGTGACCGTCCAGGGGGCGCGGTCCCAGGTGGCGAAGCGCTCGACGAGGACGAGGCCGGCGAGGTCGGCGTGGTCGTCGTAGTCGTCGAGCCCGTATCCGCGGTCGAGGCTGAAGCCGGCGACGAGCTTGCAACCCGCCCCGAGGTGACGGGCGACGCCGGCGACGAGCGCCCGGTGCGTTCCCTCCGGCGTGAACAGCGGGACGTTGCCCGCCAAGACGACGACGTCGAAGGTGCGCCCGAGGTCGAGCCCGGTGAGGTCGGCCTCGACCCACTCGATGCCGGGCTCGAGGCGCCGGGCGGTGGCGAGCATCGACGCGTCAGCGTCCACGCCGACCACCTCGATGCCGTGGCGGGCCAGCTCGATGCCGACCCGACCGGTGCCGCACCCGGCGTCGAGCACTGTCGCCGGCTCGTAGGCGCGCACGAAGGTGGCCTCGCCGTGCACGTCGCTGCCGGACGCCGCGAGCCGGTCGAAGCGGGCCTGGTAGTCGTCGCCGTCCCACCCCGGTCCGCTCATGCCCGCCATGTTGCCAGCGCACCGTCGGCACGGCGGGCCCGCATCGCCGGTAGAACCGAGGGATGCACATCGGCGTCGTGTTCCCCCAGACCGAGCTCGGCGGCTCGGCCGCCAACGTCCGGAGGTACGCGGAGGGCGTGCAGGCGCTCGGGTTCGCGCACGTGCTCGCGTACGACCACGTCGTCGGCGCCGACCCCGAGGTGCACGCACCCTGGCGCGGGCCCTATGACGTCCACACCACGTTCCACGAGCCCTTCGTGCTGTTCGGCTTCCTCGCCGGGTTCACCACGCTCGAGCTGGTGACCGGCATCATCATCGCCCCGCAGCGCCAGACCGCCCTGATCGCCAAGCAGGCGGCCGAGGTCGACGTGCTCACCGAGGGGCGGTTCCGTCTGGGCCTCGGCGTGGGCTGGAACCCCGTCGAGTACGAGGCGCTGGGTGAGGACTTCCGCACCCGCGGCGCGCGCCTCGACGAGCAGATCCCGCTGCTGCGCCGGCTCTGGACCGACGAATCGGTCACGCACGACGGCCGCTTCGACAAGCTGACCGCCGCCGGCCTCTCACCGCTGCCCGTGCAGCGGCCGATCCCGGTCTGGCTCGGCGGCAGCTCCGCGCCCGCCTACCGCCGCATCGGCCGCCTGGCCGACGGCTGGTTCCCGCAGGTCCGCCCCGGCGAGCCACTCGACGACGCGCTGGCGACGATCGGCGAGGCCGCGGCGCAGGCTGGCCGCGACCCGGCCGCGATCCAGATGGAAGGTCGCGTGAGCTGGACCGCTGACGGTGTGCCGAAGCTCGTCGATCAGGTCGGCAGGTGGGAGTCCGCCGGCGCAAGCCACCTCGGCGTCAACACGATGGGCGCGAGCCTCGCGACCGTGGACGACCACCTCGACGTCCTGGCGCAGGTGGCCGAGGCCCTCGGGTTGGACCGCGCGCGACCGTCGTAGGCGCTCGACGACGCCCAGGGTGCGGCCGCGTGGAGATCAGCGACTGAGGGCGGCGCGGCCGGCCTTCGGGTCACGCACGTACACCGCCTTGGTGCGGCGCGGGTCGAGGCGCTCGCCGGTGCGGGCGTCGACGAGCACGGGGTCGATCCGCTCGCCGGTGGTGCGGTCGACCAGGTGCACCGGCGGCACCCCGTCGGGCCACTCGAGGAACTCGTTGCCCCACTCGAGCAGCGCGACGATCACCGGGTACAGGCCCACGCCCTTCTCGGTGAGCCGGTACTCATAGCGCAGCGGGCGCTCCTGGTACTCGACCTTGTCGAGGATGCCCTCGTCCACGAGGCGGGCCAGCCGCTCGGTGAGGACGTTGCGCGGGATGCCGAGCATGTCGACGAAGTCGTCGAAGCGGCGGACGCCGAGCAGGGCCGAGCGGACGACGAGGGGCGTCCACCAGTCGCCGAGGATGTCGGTGGCCCGGGCGATCGAGCAGTCCCAGTCGTCGAAGCGCGTGCGACGCATGTCACCAGGATAGTCGGTTGCTTGAACGAACGCACCGTGCGACAGTGGGTTGCATGAACGAACGGATCCTGTGCCTCCCGAACGGCGAGCGCCTGACGGTGCGACCGATGCAGGCGACCGACGCCGACGTCGTGCTGGCCGGGTTCCTGTCCCTCTCGCCGGAGTCGTTCCGGCGCCGGTTCTTCAGCCCGGTGCAGCGGCTCCTCCCGGGGATGGCCGAGGCGCTCACCGCCGTCGACGACCGTCACCTCACCCTGGTCGCGTTCAACGACGCCGGAGAGCTCGTGGCCATGGCCGAGGCGATCCGCGACCGACGGGACCCGAACGCCGCCGAGCTCGCCGTGGCGGTGGCCGATGCCCACCAGCACCTCGGCATCGGCACGCTGCTCCTGCGGTGGCTCTCCCGCTACGCCCTCGAGGAAGGGGTGCTCCGCCTGACCGGCTTCACACAGATCGACAACCTCGCCGCCCTGTCGATGTTCGCCAAGGCGGGGGCGCACCGGTGGGTGGAGGAGCCCGGCGTGTACGGGTTCGACATCCCACTGGTGGACACCCGGGTGGCATCGCCGTCCGTCACGCTCGGGCGCGCCTCGTGAGCGCCCTCGACGAGGCCATCGAGCCGGCTGGGCTGCGTCAGCTGCGGCAGCGGTTCACCGACGGGCCGCCCGTCGGGGTCGCCGACCTCCTCGGCATGCGCCCCGCCGAGCTCAGCGTCGGCCACGCCGCGTTCGTGTGCGACACCAGGACCTCCTTCGCCAACCCGATGGGCACCGTGCACGGCGGCATCGCCGCCACCCTGCTCGACAGCGCGCTCGGCTGTGCCGTGCAGACCACCCTCGACGACGGCGTCGCGTACACGACGGTGTCGCTCGAGGTGAAGTACCTCCGGCCCATCCGCCTCGACGCCGGCGAGCTCCGCGCCGAAGCCACGGTCATCCACGCCGGCCGCCGCCAGGCCACCGCCGAGGCGCGCCTCACCGACCACGACGGCCGCGTCCTCGCCACCGCCACCACCACCTGCCTCGTCCTCGGCGCCACCTGAGCGGTCGTCGTCACCGCTCCGCTCAGCGGAGCGTGACCGTCTGACTGAACGTGCCGAACCCGCCGGTGTCGATGCTCACGGTGTAGGTGCCGGTCGCGAGTCCCTTGGTGGTCCACACCGCTTGGTAGGTGCCCGCCACCCGCCGGAAGGCCAGCGGCTTCGGCGGGAGCGCGCCGCTCGGTCCGGTGATGGTCGCCTGCAGGGTGCCGACCTTCGCCCACAGCTGCAGCTCGATGGGCACGGCCCGGCCTTGCTTGGCGACGACCGGCACGGCCAGCGGTCCGGTGAAGCCCTCGACGCCTGGCACGGCTTCGAACGTGTACTCCGGACCCGCGGGATCCGCGGTCGTGTCGAGCTGGGCCCGCGCCGCGGCATCGCCCATGACGTAGGCGTCGAAGAACAGGCCGACCAGGGCCGAGGGCTCCATCGACGGCGTGAAGCCGTGGTCGTTCTCCGGGACGACGGCGGGCGTGTCCTCCAGCCAGCGGTACTTCGGCGCGGTGGCGCCTTGCCAGAACGCTCCGGCCGCGGGGAAGGGGTTCACGGTGTCATCGACGTTGTTGGACATCAGCAGGGGGATGTCACCGGTCCGAAGGGGCACATCGAGCTCCTCCGGGGCCGTCAACGGCCGGGCGATGGTGGGAGCCACGGCACGGATCCCGCCGACGAAGCCCGTCTCGTGGAACGCGGCCAGCAGCGACGTCATGCCCCCTGCTGAGACGCCCGCCAGACCGATGCGGTCGGCATCGACGAACGACCGCCGCGTGAGATCCTCGAGGATGAACGCGAGGTCCTTCGCCTGGTCGTCGATGTCGCGCAGGTAGCTGCCCGGCCATGACCCGTACCGGGCGGTCAGCGGGTACGTGGGGATCGCCACCGCATAGCCCTTGTCGACGTACTGCTGGGCGCCGCTCACCCGTCCGGGGTTCACCGCGGTCTCGCCGCCGCCGTGGCTCAGCACCAGCAGCGGGAACGGACCGGGCCCCCTGTCCTGGGGGACCATCACGAGCACCTGCAACGGCCGGTAGGGAACGTGGAGGCGGACGCACGGTCCGCCAGGGAAGCCGCCGACCAGGATCCGGCGGTCGACGTCTCGCAGCGCGAGGTGCAACCGGCCGTCGGACAGGTCGGTCTCACCGGCCGGATCCGCCTCGTCGGCGAAGGGCGGCGCCAGGTCGGAGGTGCTCGGCTCCACGAGCGAGCTGGTGTCGATCGTGAGCTCCGTCGTCGTGTCGGCCGCGATCGTGCCCACGCTGGACGGCGAGACGAAGAACGACCCGCAGAACGCGCCCGCCGCCTTGATGTCCCAGTCCCCCGCGCTCGGGAGCTGCAACCGGTAGTAGCCGTTGAACACCGACGCGGTCGTGAGCACACCACCCGCACAGGGCGAGAAGAACACGTGGGCGGTCCCGCTCGGGCACGCCTCGACGACGACGGTGTCGAGCGAGACGCCCGATGACGTCGTCGCGTGGCCAGTGACGACCGGTGGCACGACCGCGCCCGCCGGTGGGGCGGCGACGAGCACGCTCGTCGAGGCCGCCAAGACCGCCAACACCATCCACACTCGTCGCGCCGCCATGGTGCCCTCCCGCTCGGTGAGCATGCTCGCCCACCGCGGGGTTCGGTTCCTATGGACCGTTCGGGGCATCCTTCCGGGTTGACACGCCGCGCGAAGGACTAGTCCGCGGTGCTCGTCCGATGGCGACCGGCCAGGCCAACCGCCCGGTCAGACCACCAGCGCGTCGGGCGTCAGCGGCTCGTTCACCATGCGTGGGAGACGGGCGTGGCGAAGCGAGATGGCGCCCGACACCAGGGAGGCGGCGGCGCACAGGAACCACGCCCGCTGGAACGCGTCGAGGGCAGCGGCCGGGGACGCCGGGGTGCCGAGGATGGCGACGAGCAGGGCCACGCCGAGCACCGCGCCCATCTGGCGGGCGGTCTGGTTGATGGCGCCGCCCATGCCGAAGCGGTCGGGCGGCAGGCCGGCCACCGCCGCCGCGCTCAGCACCGGAAAGGTGAGGGCCACACCGAGGCCGGAGAGGAGGCTGGCGGGCAGCCAGCGCCCGAGGTAATCGGGCTCGAGCGGCATGAGGGCCAGGCTCCACACTTGGGCGGCCGCGAACACGATGCTGCCGGCCACCAGCACCGGCCGGTAGCCGATGCGCCCGGCGAGCGCTCCCGTCGAACGGCTCAGCGCCGCCACCACCAGCGGGCCGGGCGTGATGGCAAGCCCGGCTTTGAGCGTCGAGTAGCCCCACACCTCGGTGAGGAACAGCACGTTGGCCAACAGCATGGCGAAGAAGCCGATCGCGTACGCGACGGTCGACGCGTTCGCGAGCGCGACGGTGCGGTTCTCGAACAAGGAGAGATCGATGGCGGGCGCCGGATGCACGCGGGCTCGTCGGATCGAGGTCAGGGCGAGCGCCGCCGCGCCCAGCAGCGAGCCGACCACCCCCGGGCTCGACCAGCCCCAGTCATCGCTCTGGGTGATCCCGAGTGCCAGCAGGCCCACCGCGAGAGACAGCGCGGCCACGCCGACGAGGTCGGGCGGCGGCCCACCGACCACCGTCTCGGTCACCACCCGCGTCGTGACCAGCCCCACCACGAGGAGCACGGGGAGGTTGATGAAGAACGCCCAGCGCCAGCCGCCGGCGTCGATGAGGACGGCCCCGAGCGACGGGCCCGTCGCGACCGCCAGTGCCGAGATGCCGCCCCACATGGCCACGGCCTGCGGGCGCAGCTCGGCGGCCGTGGCGGCCAGCAGGATGGCGAGCGAGGCGGGCATGAGCAGCGCCGCCCCCACCGCCTGCACCACCCGACCGCCGATCAGCATCCACTCCGAGGTGGCGACCCCGCACAGCAACGACCCGACCGTGAAAACGGCCACGCCTCGCAGGAACCAGCGGCGCCGGCCCGAGCGGTCGGCGATGCGCCCGGCGCCGAGCAGCAGCGCGCCGAACACCACGCTGTAGGCGGAGAGCACCCACGACAGCGTGGAGGTCGACGCCTCGGGGAACGAGCGCCCGATCGACGGGAACGCCACGTTCACGATCGACAGGTCGAGGGCGACGACGAAGGCGCCGGCGACGGCCACGGAGAACACCGGCCAGGGCATGCGAGGACCGGGCGACACGGTGGGTTGCGTCATGAGACCCACCCTGGCACGTCTGAGTTGCATCACGCAACCCTGAACCGTACGATCGTCGTGTGAAGAAGGTCTCGTTCGCCGACGTGCCCTGCTCGGTCGCGCAGTCGCTCGAGGTGATCGGCGAGTGGTGGACGCTGCTGATCCTGCGCGACGCCTTCCTCGGCGTCACCCGCTTCGACGACTTCGCCGCCCGCCTCGGCATCAGCCGCAACGTGCTCACCGCCCGGCTCGACACGCTCGTCGACAACGACGTCCTCACCCGCGTCCCCTACGACCAAGCGCGCGGTCGCTACGACTACCGGCTCACCGACAAGGGCCGCGCCCTCCTCCCCGTCCTGACGGCGATCCGCCAGTGGGGCGACGAGTGGATCGTCGGCACCGAGCACGCACCGGTCGTGCTCGAGCACGCCGACTGCGGCAAGGTCACCCAGGGCGTGCTCACGTGCGCCCACTGCGGCGAGGAGCTCACCGCCCGCAACGTCCGGGCCCGCCGCGGCCCCGGCGCCACCGACGACTCGCTGCTCCCCTCCGCCGACTGACGACCGGGACTCCGGCCGAGCGCCGATCCGACCGCTAGGTTCGCCTCCTTCGAGGCAGGGGGCGGCACATGACGGCGACGACGAGCGAGCAGCTCGTCCCGAACGGCGACATCACGCTGCGGGTCGAGGTCACCGGCGACGGCCCGGTGGTGCTGTGCGTGCACGGCTGGCCGGAGCTGGCGTCCTCGTGGCGCCACCAGCTGCGCCACCTGGCCGACCGCGGCTACCGCGCCGCGGCCATGGACGTGCGCGGCTACGGCGGGAGCTCGGCTCCGCCAGAGATCGAGCGCTACGCGCTGGCCGAGCTGGCCGGCGACGTGGCCGCGGTCGCCGCCGCGCTCGATGACCGCCCGATCGTGCTCGTCGGTCACGACTGGGGTGCGCCGATCGTGTGGAACACGGCCATCCGCTACCCGGACCGCGTCCGCGCCGTCGCCGGGCTCAGCGTGCCGTACAACCCCCCGCTGCCGATGTCGCTGCTCGACCTGTTCGACCAGCTCTACGCCGACAAGTTCTTCTACCAGCTCTACTTCGCCGAGCCCGGCCGGGCGGAGGCGGACTTCGCCGTCGACCTGCGGGGCGCGCTCAAGCGGTCGTTCTTCGCACTGTCCGGCGACGCGCCGGGCGACGCGTTCATCCCCGACGCTCCCCGCGACGCCGACTTCCTGCCCCTGCTGCCCGAACCGCCTGCCGGACCGCTGAGCTTCCTCTCCGACGAGGCGCTCGACCGCTACGCGGCGACGTTCGCGCGCACCGAGATGACCGGCGCGTTCAACCGGTACCGCGCCGCACCGTTCGACGCGGCTGACGCCGCCGATCTCGTCGGCGCAACGATCCATCAGCCGTCCTGCTTCATCGGCGGCTCTCGCGATCCGGTGCGCCGCATGATCCCCGGAAGCGACATGTACGCGGATCCGGGGGCGGCGTGCACCGACTTCCGCGGCATGACGATCATCGACGGCGCCGGACACTGGGTCCACCAGGAGGCGCCCGACGCGGTCAACGCCGCGCTCGACGCCTTCCTCGACTCCCTCGACCCGTGATCGAGCTCGACACGGACGGCGACGTCCGCATCCTGCGCATGCGCGACGGCGAGAACCGCTTCAACCGCACCTTCGTGGACGCCGTCCATGCCGCCCTCGACGAGGTGGGGGCAGTGGAGGGCCCCGTGGCGCTCGTGGCGGTGGGTGAGGGCAGGTTCTTCTCCAACGGCCTCGACCTCGAGTGGCTCACCAACGACGGGTCCGACGACGCCGCGTTCATCGACGACGTGCACCGGATGCTCCACCGGGTCCTGGCCCTCGACATGATCACGGTGGCAGCCATCAACGGCCATGCCTTCGCGGGAGGCGCCATGCTCGCCACCGCCTTCGACCACCGCATCATGCGCGAGGACCGCGGCTACTGGTGCCTGCCCGAGGTCGATCTCGGCCTGCCCCTCACCACCGAGATGTACGAGGGCCTCGCCGCCCACCTCCCCCGCCCGGCGCTGGCCGAGGCCGCGCTCACCGGCCGCCGCTTCTCCGGATCCGAGGCCCTCGCCGCGGGGATCGTCACCGACGTAGCACCGGAGGGCGAGGTGCTCGAGCGAGCCGTGAGCCTGGCGGCGTCCCTCGCCGGCAAGAACCGGGCCGTGATCGCCGCGCACAAGCGGCTCCTCTACGGCGTCGACTGACGCGTCACTAGCGTGCGCCCGTGATCGACGAGGACGAGACGTTCGACGGGACGTGGCCGTTCCAGCCGTTCTTCTACGGCGGGTGCGGGTTCAAGCAGCACTACGTGGTGGAGCCGGGCCCGAGCGATCCGATCCTGCTGCTGCACGGCGAGCCGACGTGGGGCTACCTCTACCGGCGCTTCATCACGCCGCTGTCGCGCTTCGGCACCGTCGTCGTCCCCGATCACATGGGCTTCGGCAAGAGCGAGACGCCGCAGGACCGTCGCTACGACATCCGTGACCACGTCGACAACCTCGAGGGGCTCATCGACCACCTGGCGATGGAGCGCATCACGATCGTCGGGCAGGACTGGGGCGGTCCGATCGGCGTGGGCTACGCCCTGCGCCATCCGGAGCGGGTCAAGCGGCTCGTCCTCATGAACACCGGCGTGCCCGGCCAGGCGCCCGAGGGCGTGAAGACCATCGCCGAGCACGAGTGGTACCAGTGGATCCACGGCGACACCGGGAGCGAGGCGGTGCTGTCGAACCTCGGCTCGACGATCCTCTCCGTGATGAAGCGCATCGGCTTCGAACGCACCGACCACGTCGACGAGACGTGGATCCGCGCCTACGCCGCGCCGTTTCCCACGCCGGCAGACTGCAAGGGCGCCGTCCAGCTCCCCCAGTGCATCGGCCACCCCGACACCACCGCGACGATGCTCGAGCACATCGCCAACCTGCCGGCCCTCGCCAGCAAGCCAGCCATGTACGTCCACGGCGAGGCCGACCGCGCCATCCCCACCGAGTGGGCGTGCGGGGTCTTCAAGAGCGTGTGGCCCGATGCGCCCGTCGTCACGCTGCCTGGTGTGGGCCACTTCCTCCAGGAGGACGCACCCGACGCCGTCATCGCCCTCATCCAGCAGTTCCTCCAGGTGACCGACTGACCCACCTCGGCGCGAATCCGCTCGCCGGGGTCGTGGCGCAGGGCTAGCAACGTCCGGTGCCGCGTGCCCGATACCACCTGCTCGACGTCTTCACCGACCGCCCGTTCACCGGCAACCCGCTGGCGGTGTTCGTCGACCCTCCCGAGCTCACCGCCCCCCAGATGCAGACGATCGCCCGCGAGCTCAACCTGTCGGAGACCGTCTTCGTCCACCCGCCCAGCGGCGACACGTGGCCCACCCGCATCTTCACCCCCGCCGCCGAGCTGCCCTTCGCCGGGCACCCGACCGTCGGCACCGCGGTGCTCCTGGCCGAGCTCGGCCTCGCCACCGACCGCGTGGTGCTGGCCGAAGGGGTCGGCCCCGTCGAGGTGGCGATCGAGCGCCGGCCGCAGGGCCACGCCGCGACGTTGCGCACCGCGCAAGCACCCGCGTACACCGAGGCGCCCGATCGCGACGTGCTCGCCGCCGCGCTGTCCATCGAGCCCCAGGAGCTCCACAGCCACCTCGCCGAGGGCGTGTGGTCGTGCGGCGTGCCGTTCTGCGTGGTGCCCGTGCGCGATGCCGACGTCCTCGCGCGCATCCGCCTCGACGGCACCGAGTGGGGGCGACACCTCGAGCACACCGATGCCGCCCAGCTGTTCCCCATCGCGCCGCTCGACGTCAGCCTCGATCGCTGGCGGGCGCGGATGTTCGCCCCGACGCTCGGCGTCGCCGAGGACCCGGCGACGGGCTCGGCCGCGGCCGCCGCCGCCGGCCTCCTCGCCGCCAGTCGCCAGCTGCAGAAGGGAGCCATGCACTGGGTCATCGAGCAGGGCGTCGAGATGGGCCGACCCAGCGAGCTGCGGGTGTCCCTCGATCTCGATGGGTCCGAGGCGTCGGCGGTGTTCGTCGGCGGCGACGCCGTCGTGGTGGGCGAGGGCGAGCTGGTCCTCCCCGCTGCCTGACCGCTGGCCACACTGGTCAGATGGCAGCGCTCGAGGCCGTGCGCGGCGACATCACCGAGCAGCAGGTCGACGCCATCGTGAACGCCGCCAACCGCTCGCTGTACGGAGGCGCCGGGGTCGACGGCGCCATCCACGATGCGGCGGGGCCGGACCTGCTCGCCGAGTGCAAGCAGCTCCGGCGCACGTCGCTGCCCGACGGGCTGCCGGTGGGCGACGCCGTCGCCACCGGCGCCGGACGGCTGATGGCACGGTGGGTGATCCACACCGTCGGGCCGAACGCGCTCGCCGGTGAGACCGACCCGGCGCTGCTGGCGCGCTGCTTCACGTCGTCGCTCGACGAGGCGGTGCGCGTCGGCGCCCGCTCCGTCGCCTTCCCCGCCATCAGCGCGGGGATCTATGGCTGGGACGGCGACGAGGTAGCCCGGATCGGTGTGGCGGCGGTGGCGTCGTCCCCCGCCCTCGGCCAGCTCGAGCTGGTGCGGTTCGTCCTGTTCAACGACCGCCTGCTGGGCGCGTTCGAGGCCGCCCTCTCCTGACGGCTGCGCTACTGGCCGGCGTTCACGCCCACCATCCACGGGACGCCGAAGCGGTCGGTGCACATGCCGAAGCACGGCGACCACGCCGTCTCGCCGAGGGGGAGGGTGGTGTCTCCGCCGTCGGAGAGCCCCTTGAACACGTTGGTGGCCTCGTCGACGTCGGCGGCGCTGAAGCTCACGCTGAAGCCGACCTTGCCCTTGTCCTCGGTGGCGCCTGGGTCGTCGCTGGCGAAGAGCATCGAGCCGTTGGGCAAGGTGAGGGCGGCGTGCATGATGGCGTCCTTCGGCGCGTCGGGGGGCGCGTCGGGCATGTCGGCGGCGGTGACGAGGTCGAGCTGGCCGCCGAGGATCTCCTGGTAGGCGGTCATCGCCTCCCGGGCGTTGCCGATGAAGAACAGGTACGGGGTGAACGACATGGGGGATCCTCCGGTCGGGGTGGGCTGCCCTACGTGACGGATCGCAGCGTCGCAGATCATCTCTGCCACGGCGTGTCAGGGCGCTCCTTCCAGGACGTCTGGGCGGGGCGAGGCGAGCTGACCGTCCGCCTGATGCGAATGGCCCATGGACGGTCTCATCGGTGGCGTGCCATCGTGATCGGCCCGGTCGGCGCACGCTGGCGCGCCGCCATGCGAGAGGTGCTGGGGCCGGCGCACCGAGGCGGAACGCGATGCGACACACCCCGAAGCTGGTCACCCTCGCACTGCTCCTGATGGCGGCCGTAGGTCCTGGCGCGGCCGCCGAGGAGCCGACGCCGCCGGTCGATGAGGCGACGGCCCTCCACATGAACGCCGCCCACAGCGGCGCCGTCGACGGATCGGGCCAGACCCCGCCCCTCGTGCAGCGCTGGGATCGAGACCTCGGCGATCTCCTCTCCTACCCTGTCGTGACGGGCGGACGGGTCTTCGTGGTCGTCCGCGGGATCGATGGCGGCTACGGCACGACGCTCCACGGGCTCGACGCGCAGACCGGCGAGGACCTCTGGGAGCCCATCGCCATCAGCGGCAGCTGGTACTGGTCCGGCATCACCGCGGGCGACGGCCGGATCTACGTCCTCAGCGGCGACGGACGCCTCACGGCCTTCGACCAGGCCACCGGCGCGCTCGTCTGGACCGTGAAGCACGCCAACATGTTCGCCTCGTCGGAGCCGACGTTCTACGACGGGGTCGTGTACGCCGGCGGCTCCGGTGTGGGCGGTGTTCTCTACGCAGCCGACGCGAGCGACGGCCACCTCCTGTGGTCGGCCTCGCTCATGAACTCCGACCACAGCTCGCCGGCCGTCACGGAAGACGCCGTGTTCACGGGATCGACCTGCGAGGACATCCGGGCCTTCGACCGGCTGACCGGGATGAAGCTCTGGCAGCACCCGTCGAGCTGCACCGGAGGTGGCGGCCGCACCGTCGCGGTCGCGGACGGGAAGGTGTGGGCTCGCCAGCCGTTCGGCTCCAACCTCGTGCTCGACGTCGCGACGGGCGCCGAGGTCGGAACCTTCGCCTCCGGACCCCTGCCCGCGTTCCACGACGGCCGCGGCTTCTTCCTCGAGGGCTCCACGCTGCGAGCGCGCAGCACGTCCACCCTCGTCGCCCAATGGAGCTTCCCCAGCCTGGACTCGTTGGTATCGGCCCCCATCGTCGTCAACGGGAACGTGTACATCGGCACGCAGAGCGGCAAGCTCCACGTGCTCGATGAGGCGACCGGCGAGCTGATGTGGACGACCGACGTGGGCAGCCCGATCAGACCACCCGACGAGCACAACGTGAGCGAACCCGTCACCGGGCTCGGCGCCGGAGAAGGCCTCATCGTGGTCCCGGCCACCGACCGGCTCGTCGCCTACGAGAGCCTCCACTCGCGCCTCGAGCCCCTCACCCCGGCGCGCATCCTCGACACCCGGCCCACCGGTCCTCAGCGCGGCTACACCGGGGCGAAGCCGGCGGCCGGTGCCACCCTGCTCGTGGACGTCCTGGGTCAGGGTGGCGTCCCCGAGACCCAT